>JANXDN010000055.1 GCA_025058005.1 Candidatus Aenigmatarchaeota archaeon | reverse complement strand
GCAGCTGAAGCAGAATTTATGAAAAATAAAAAAATTATTTATCAATTTTATGATGATTTGAATTGTTTAGTGGAAATAGACGAAGAACCACCTCATCCTCCAAATCCAGAAGCACTTGAGATTGCTTTTATTATTGCAAAACTTTTGAATGCCAAAATAGTCGATGAAATTCATGTGATGAGAAAGATTATTATCGATGGATCAAATGTTTCAGGTTTTCAAAGAACTATGCTTATTGGTTTAAATGGTTTTGTAGAAACCTCTTTTGGTAAAGTCGGCATAGCTACCATTTCCTTGGAGGAAGATTCTGCAAGAATAATCGATCAAAAAAATTCAATTTTTAGACTTGACAGATTAGGTATACCAGAGGTAGAAATAAGCACATGTCCTGACATGCATATGCCAGAGCAAGCTTTAGAGGCTGCCCAAACTATAGGAAAGTTATTAAAGTCTACTGGTAGAGTAAAGTTGGGCTTAGGCGTAGTAAGACAAGACGTAAATGTCTCAATAAAAAACGGTGCAAGGACAGAAATAAAACACGTGCAAAGGTTGAGCCAAATACCTGACGTCGTTATCAAAGAAGCTCAAAGACAGCTTGAAACAATAAAAAAAGGAGAGAGGCTTGAAAACACTGTGAGAGTTGCTAAAGAAGATGGTTCAACAGTTTTTCTTCGACCTTTACCAGGAGCCGCGAGAATGTATCCAGAGACAGATATACCGCCGATATTGGTTGATAAGAAAATGATAGAAAATATAAGCAAGAATTTACCGGAAAGTTTGGATACAAAGTTGGAGAGATATGTGAATGAATACAAACTTTCTAAGGAGGTTGCAACTCAATTGATTGAGGAAAAATGGCAATTGTTTGAGCTTGCGATAAAAAAAGGTGTTGACAAAAATTTAGCTGCTTCGACATTAACAAGCACATTAAAAGATTTGTCAAGAAAAGGCGTTGATTTAGATAATTTGGAAGACGAAGACATAATTAATGTTTTGCTTGCTTGCAAAGAGAATAAAATTGCAAAGGAGGCAATACCTGTTTTGCTTGAGAATTTGGTAAAGGAAAAAGATTTAGATAAACTTTTAGATAAGCTTGGATTAAGAGCGATAACTAGAGTTGAGCTTGAAAAAATAGTTGAAAGGAAGATAAAGGAAAATAAAAGCAAAATAACCAAGGATAATGCTGAAAAGATTTTAATGGGTTTGACAATGGCTGAAGTGAGAGGGAAAATAGACGGAAAAATAGTTAACGAGGTTGTCAGGCAGAAAATTCAAGAAATGTTTTGAGCCTATGTCATCTTTTTCAACTCTCTATATATTCTATAAATTTCTGTTATTGTATATGCAGGTAAAATATCTAAAATATTAGTTGGGTCTAAAATAGAAAGTAGCTCATATATACTCAAAGCAACAGCATACGGCCATCCAGCCTTTCGCCCATATCTAAGAAGATAGGGAATTTTTGCTAATGCTTCTGCAATTTCTACAATTCTTTCTACAGGAATATCGAGACCGTAAGTTGCAGCTAAGCTTGCTAATTGTGCAGCACTAACAGCAGCATCATAGAGATCCACTTTTCTTGCATCGTTCAAACTCTTTTCGTTTGCGCTAACGACATATCTTATTTTTTCTTCAAAACTAGGATCCAGTCTTAATCTATCTCTTATTGATGGAAAAGATGATAAAATTCTTACAGGGTCACCAAAGAACAATTCCATTATTGATTCTCTCAAATAAGGCCTGTTTTCCCACACTTTATTCCCAAGTCTTCCCACACTCTCTGAAACCATTAGTGATATATAAGACTTTTATTTTAAAAAAGTATAATATAACTATTATGAAAATTTCTAAAATAAAGCCAGAAAAACAAGAATCTGCGACAATTCATGAAAATATATTTCAAGTTTCAAAGAAAATGGGTTATGCAAAATCAATTGTAATTGTGGATGAGAAAAACAAACCCGTAGGCATAATAACTGTGAGAGATATAGTAACAAGAGTTTTGGCAAAAGGCAAAGATCCAAAAGCAACTCTAGTTAAAGATGTTATGACAACACCAGTTTTTTGTGTAAGTGAAGATGATCAAATAGAAAAAATTGTTATAGAGATGTTAGAAAAAGATTATTTGACTGTTCCTGTTGTTGACAAAAAAGGAAAATACAAAGGCATATTGACTTTAAGACAAATAATGTTGCATAGAAAGAAAACAAAAAATAATTTAACAAAATCACATAAATAAAACTATGAAATATCTTTTATCTATCTTACTTATCTTTAATCTTGTTGCGGCTCAAACAGGAGATTTTGTAAATTCAATTGTGGTACCAGAAATAGTTTTATTTATTTTAGCTTTTGGTATTCTCTCATTTATAAAATTGCCAAAATTAATTGCACTCTTAATTTCATTAGGGGTAGCTGCTTTAGCCTATATAAGTGGCATTATACTAACAATTTCTTCGGTGGTGTTATCCTTAGGAGGTTTGGCTTCAACTGGAATATACATACTTGGTTTTTTAGTTGGTGCCATGCTAATATCAAGACAACAAGTAAAGCCAAAAAAGATGGGATTTTTGGATGTTAGAAGAATGAGTAGAAAGCAGATTTCACAAGAGATGTCAAGCTTAGAGAAAAAAATAGTAGAATTGCAAGCTCGTTTAGAAAAAATAAAAATTCAGGAACATAATTTAGAGTTGCAGTTTGCAGCTACAAAAAGTTCCCAAGTTTCAAAAGAGCTAGATAGAATAAGGAGAGTTAAAAACGAGCTTTCTGACGCATTAGACGCTTTAATAGAGAGAAGGGAGGTTTGTAAGAGAGCATATAGGCAGGCGGTTTAATAACCCACAGCTTCATATCTTGCTTTTCTATAAAAATTGAGAAAGATTATTACGATTAGCAAAATACCAAACAATATTACCATTCCTACTGTGCTTAAAGAGAGGATGAAATTTATTATTCTATAGCCATTTGTCAAAAAAACATAAAAGCAGATTATAAGTGTAACTACCATATCAACATTTTTGTTGTTAAACAAGTTTAATCTTCTTAAAATATCGTAAATGAGGGTAAAAAGGACGATGAAAGATAAAACATAGACGAAGAGGACATCGCTTTGTAGTATGCGTTCAATACCATACATATTTATCAGCTAGGATGTTCCACAGAATTTCTTAGCGCTTCAAGTGTCGAATAAAAATTTTGGTAATTATTTTGCAAGACACTCTGCCTTAATTGCCTTATCATACCAAGCCAATCTGTTCTGGTAGTAATGTGTTCCATGTTGTCCAATATTTCTAGTAATGCGTGCTGGTCGCCCTCTCTTGCAGCTCTCTCAGCAGCTCTAATATAATCTCTTAAACTTCTTCTAAAAGCAGCGCTGCTTCTGACAATATTCATCGCAGCCTCTAAGGGTCTCCACCTTTCGAAAACTCTATGCAAGTAAGCAAGTAAACCACCCAAGAATACCAAATTTAAGGCGAGTAAAGCTATACCTAGTGTGCCGAGGCTCAAAATCTCTAAGAGATTTGTAACAGCAAAGCCTCTGTATGCTATTAAGCCCAAGCATGCTCCAACAATTTTTTGGGCTTTCGGCCTTCTTATTACACCAGAGGAAATCACAAAGTCTTGAAATAGTGAGATAA
>JANXDN010000054.1 GCA_025058005.1 Candidatus Aenigmatarchaeota archaeon | reverse complement strand
TGTGGATTGACATTTTCAAGCCTTATTATTCAGACGAGGAGGAAATAGTGAGAATAAATCAAACCAAACATGATAATCTCGCGAGAACTAGCAGCAAATATCGCTCTGTGGGCGCAATAGCTATAAAGAAAAAAAGTCTCGTTAGCCTAATAAGACTTTTAAGAGATGTAGCAAAGGAAGATTTTGGCTTAGATATTTAGAACATTTTTAACAATTTCTACCAATTTTTTTCCTGTCTCAAAATTCATTTCTGAATATTTTTCTAAATGCTTATATTTTTTCAAAATTGAAGGATTTTCAATTATTTTTCTAATTATTTTGTTTGAGTTTACAGGATCTTCTGCTACCCAACCAAATTTTAACTTTTTAATTAATTCTAAATTTCCATCTTCTTGCCCACTTATGTGTGTAATAGCTATAAATGGCTTCATCATAGAAACACTTTCAAAAAGCAAATTTGGCCCAGCCTTACCTATTACCACATCTGATATACCCATCAATTCATTTAATTTGTTTGTAAAACCAACAACAAGAATTTCTGGCACTTTGTGGTTAACTTTTTTCGCGATATTATATGTTCGATTTATAATATTCTTTAATGCCGCGTTATTTCCGCAGACGAAGATCACTTGAAAATCTTTATCCATTCTAGAGAAAAACAACAATGGTAAAAGCGTTAACACAGCATTACTACCCTCACTACCACCACAGATTAATAGAGTTAACCTTTCTTCATCCAATTTATATTTTTCAGCCACTTTTTTTCTGTTTAATTTTTCAAAAAAATCTTTCCTCACTAACCAACCAGCAGCTAAAACGTTTTTTAGTTTCAGTTTTTTCCCAATTTTTGTAACATATTTTCCGTATCCGATATTATAATCAGCTTCTCTAGAAAGTATCATAGGATGAATGTTGACAGGATCTGAAACAATGTTGATGAATTTGAAATTCGAAATGGGTTTTATATCATCTAACACAGGAATATAGCCAAAATAAGTTGTAATAATCATGTCAGGTTTTTCTTTTTTTATTATACTCAAAATTTTTTTTCTATATTTCAAGAAGAAATAATTTTTTATAATTTCGATTATGTTTTCATTTTTACTTAATTCGTAGGGTAATTTCGTAAAAAATGGCATAAATCTATAAGAAAACTTATAAAAATCCCATGCAAATTTGTCTTCCATGACATCTAATATTTTTATTTTTGTATTCGGCAATTCTTTAAGAAAGCTTTTTGCAGCTTCTGCAAGACTAGCATGACCTGTGGGGGCAGAAAAAATAATTATTTTTTTCATATCACCCTTTAATAATTTAAAGACTTTTATTTATATTTTCACTTTACATTTTAAAGAGGGTTTTTATGGCAGAATTAAAAGAGATGCAAGAAAAGATAAGTAAATACAAACTATTAACTGAAAGACTTAAGATGTTTAATAACAGAAGAGAGATGGTTATAAGCAAAGTAATGGAAATAGAAGCTTGTTATGATACTCTAATTGAGATAAAACCTAACCAAGAGATAAAGGTGCATTTAGGGAGTGGTGTATTTGTGAATAGCATTATAGAGAGCACTGACAAAGTGTTGGTTACAATAAGCAGAGATTTCGCAATGGAGGTAGATATAGAAAAGGCTAAAGAAATGTTAGTAACGAACAAAAAAACACTTGAACAAATGTTAGATATGATAGAAACAGAAATGCTTCAAATGCAAGAAGAGCTTTCAAAACTTGAACCAGAAATAAGAGACTTTGTTGAAAAACAAAAACACTCAAAGGAGTGAGTTGTGATTATGTTTGATTTTTTGAAAAAAAAATTGAACAATCTTGTCAAAAAAATATCAATTGCAGCAAAGAAAAGGGAGGAAAAAAAAGCAAAGCCGAGTTTGACACAAAAAATCATAAAAAAAATTACAACAATTGAAATTACTGAGGATAATTTGAATCAAGTATTTCAAGAAATGGAATTAGATTTTTTAGAGGCAGACGTGGCAGTAGAAGTAGTAGAAAAAATAAAAAATGATTTAAGAAAAAAACTTGTGGGTAAAGAAATAAAGAGGGGAAAATTAGAAGAGGAAGTGAGAAAAGCTTTAAAAGATATTTTACTTGAAGCTTTAACTCTTCCAGAGATTAACTTGGAAGAAATTGTCAAAAAAAATAAAAAAGAGAAAAAACCTACACTATTATTGTTTTTAGGCTTTAATGGCTCTGGTAAAACAACCACTATTGCCAAGGTAGCGTTTTGGTTTTTGGCCAAGAAATATAGTTGTGTGTTTGCAGCTGGCGACTCTTTTAGAGCAGCAAGCATAGAGCAGTTAGAAGAGCATGCTAGGAGGCTTAAAATAAATGTAATAAAACATCAATATGGTGCAGATCCAGCTGCAGTAATCTTCGATGCTGTTAGGCATGCCCAAGCAAAGGGTATTGATGTGGTATTAGCAGATACTGCAGGAAGAGCACATACCAACAAAAATCTCATGGATCAGCTTGAGAAAATTAATCGTGTCAATAAGCCAGAGTTAAAAATACTTGTACTTGATAGCATGACCGGGAATGATATAATAAGTCAGTGTAAGATGTTTGATCAAGCAGTTGGGGTAGATGCAATAATATTAACCAAAAACGATGTTTCTAACAAGGGAGGCAGTATACTTTCCGCAGCTTATGTTCTAAGGAAACCTATCCTCTTCCTTGGGGTAGGTCAAGGCTATGAAGATTTAGAAAAATATAATCCGAAACAAATCGCAGAGAGGTTGATATAGACCTAATTTATGCAGGAGTTAATATTTAAACTATTTTTTTCAATATCTAAAGGAGAGAACATGCTTGAAATTGGTAAAAAAATAAGCGAGCTTGTTGCAAACATATTGGGGAAATCCTCTGTAGATAAAGAATCAGTAGAAGCATTAATAAGAGGTTTACAAAAAATACTCTTACAAGCAGACGTAGATGTAAAACTAGTTTACGAACTTTCTAATAGCATAAGAAACCGGTGTTTGAGAGAAAAGATTCCTGAAGGTTTGACGTTAAGAGAGCATGTAATGAAAGTCGTTTATGAAGAGATAGTGAATTTATTAGGCAAAGAAAAGGCAGATATCAAGGCAAGAAAAATAATGCTTTTAGGCTTGTATGGTGTTGGCAAGACTACTACTGCAGGCAAATTGGCAAGATATTTCCAACGACAAGGAAAGAAACCTGCCCTAATAGCTTGTGACTATCATAGACCAGCTGCTCCAGAGCAGCTAAAACAAATAGCTGAAAAAATAGGTGTACCAGTGCACATAAATGAAAATAAAAACCCATATAATGCTTTAAAAGAAGGTTTGGGCAAGTTTCAAAAGCATGATGTCATAATTATTGACACGGCAGGTAGAGACACACTCGACAAGCAGCTCTCTGAAGAGTTGAAAAAAATAGGTGAAATTACTCAGCCAGATGAAGTTTTGCTAGTGGTGCCAGCTGATTTAGGTAGAGTAGCCGGTCAACAAGCTGCAGAATTTCACAAGCTAGTAGGCATCACAGGTGTTATAGTAACAAAAATGGACGGCACGGCAAAAGGAGGTGCTGCACTTTCTTCTTGCTATGCTACTGGAGCCAAAGTAAAATTCATTGGGGTTGGTGAAAAAATAGATGATTTGGAAGAATATGACCCGGTAAGGTTTGTTTCAAGAATGCTTGGAATGGGAGATTTGCAAGCACTTGTGG
>JANXDN010000053.1 GCA_025058005.1 Candidatus Aenigmatarchaeota archaeon | reverse complement strand
TTGTTATAGACAAGTGTAAATGTTCGATTATTTCTATGATTTTAGACTGTAAGTATTGCTCTGCTTTTTTCTGGTCTTTTATAGCACTAAAACCAACTTCGATCGCATCGACAAGTTCTTCGCTTATTATATTCAACAACCTTTTTTCTTCTTTTGAAATTTTTGGTTCTTCTAAATAATAGACTAACTGCCCTAACTCTTGATCCCACTTTATATGTGCATATGCAAAAGGTTTAATTAAAGGATATTTTACATCAACTTTACTCAAATCACTTGTGTCAGGGAAATCCACAAACTCTTGAGGATATTCTACAGAAAAACTCAACTCTTTCAATTTTTCAAACTCTTTTTCCATCATTTCAAATCTTCATATGTTTTTTTCTTACAGACTTTCCTCTTTTAACAATGTGATGAAATCTTGCGCAACTTGGGCACACTTTTAACTGCTCCTGGTTTAGATGAAGCAATCTCTTGTCTACTTGCTGTAATATTGTTGGGTCGGTTATTCTAAAGCCTTTTCTTGCTTCAAATGTCTTCCATCTAGGCACCTTTTTGCCGCAAATACCGCAAATTATAGTAGCCTCTCTTCCTCTTCTCTTTGTGTGCAAATATTCTCTTTTATAAGGTGCTGTTGACACTGGCATTGACTTCACCCTTAACTATTTAATAAAAATCAAAACTTATGAAAATAACGGTTTTAACGCTAATAAAGCTATCTTCGACCAGCTTTCTACTTCATAGTTTTCTGCTACTCGTTCAAGCTTAGAAAAAGAAAAAAACGCACCAGTCTTTAACTCTTCTGATTTTGGAACTATATTCTGTCTACTTTCAACTAAATAAAGCAAACCAAAGTGAACTTTACCTACATCATCTGAATCATCATTAATATAACCCAACAATTTAGCTTTTATCTCTTTTAATCCAACTTCTTCTTCCATCTCTCTTTTTAAGCTATTTTTTATTGGATTGTCGGAATCGTCTATTTTTTCTATATGTCCTCCTAAACCCCAAGACCATTTGTGTTGAAGTCTCTCATCGCCATGTTCCTTTGTAGAAGAAGCTCTTTGATAAGCAAATATTTTTTTGCCCTTGTAAATAATTGCATAAGCTATAGGTTGTTTCTTGCTATAGTCATTTTCTGCCAATCCCCTTTTAATAAAGTAATAATTCTTTAAGATAATGTTTTGAAAATCTTCTTCCTCTGCTTTTAAAAATCCATTAAAATATTTTCTAGCAAAAAGTTTTTCTCTATCAACAACCATTATCAGTTTTTCGTTTTTGTTCATTAAAACTTATAGATAATGGGATAATTTATAACTTACTTTGAAATTGATTTTTCCAACATTTCTATTTTTCTAATTAATGTTTTTGGTTTAGTTTTTTGAAAAAAAATTCTCTTACTTCATCCGTTATTTCCCACTCATTATAAAGTTTGTCGATATTAATATTCTTTAATTTCAAAATTTCTTTAACAAGACTTAATAATTTTAAGCTAACCTCTTTAACATTATGAGGGTCGGTGTTTTGTAAAATTTGATAGAAGTCTGGAAAATTTTTCATTTTCTCTAATTACTTTAAACAGCTCGTCAAATGGTTTATTAACTTTCCTCTATAAAATTATAAAGAATAAAATAATAAAGCTTATTATATATAGAATAAAAACAAGGTTGGTTTTATGTCTTTTAAACAAAATTTAAGAAAACCAGATTTAAAACAAATATCTGAAGTTGTATGGGAAGTTTCAACTAGCTTTAAGAGTGGTATGCGTGTCCCTGTTAGAATTTATGCCACAAAGAAACTTGTAGACGAAATGGATTTAGAAGTTTTCGATCAAGCAGCTAATGCTGCGATGTTGCCGGGTATACAAAAATATTCTTTTGTGTTTAGTGATGGTCACGCTGGCTACGGCGTGCCTGTAGGATGGTGCGGCGCCTTTGATTTAGAAGAAGGTATAATCTCGCCTGGAGCAATTGGTTTTGACCAAAATTGTGGCATGAGATTGATAAAGACTAATTTAACTTTGGAAGAGGTAAAACCTAAAATAAAAGAATTAACAGATTTGCTCTTTAAGATGGTACCAGCTGGTGTGGGTGCTACAGCTTACCAAGAACCAAAAGAAATAGCAAACATACCTGAAAGCAAATTCAAAGAAATAGTGGAAGTTGGTGTAAAATGGGCTGTTGAAAACGGATATGGTTGGGAGCAAGACTTGGAAAGAATAGAGGAGAAAGGTGGTGTAAAATACGCAGATTTCTCCAAGGTAAGTAAGGAAGCTTATAAAAGAGGTAAGAGTCAAATAGGCACACTTGGTTCTGGGAACCATTATTTGGAGATACAAGTCATAGACAAAGTTTTTAATGAAGATGTTGCACACAAATGGGGTTTAGCGACAGAAAAAAATCAAATTTGTGTTATGGTTCATTGTGGGAGTAGAGGTTTTGGGCATCAAATTTGTAGCGATTACTTGACAATTTTTGTGAATGCGATGAAAAAATATAACATAAAAGTTCCGGATCAGCAGTTAGCTTATGCACCTTTTTCTTCAAAAGAAGGCCAAGACTTTTTGGGTGCTATGGGTTGTGGTATTAATTTTGCTTTTGTCAATAGACAACTAATCACATATCAAATTAGAAAGGCATTCGAAAAAATTTTCAACAAGTCTGCTGAAGAATTGGGAATGGAAATAATTTATGATGTTGCACACAACACAGCAAAACTTGAAGAACATGTGTTGAATGGTAAGAAAAAAAAGTTTATAGTTCATAGGAAAGGCGCTACAAGATCTTTCGGTCCAGACAATCAAGAGTTATCTGACGTTTATAAAAAGACTGGTCAACCTGTAATAGTTGGCGGTAGTATGGAGACAGGAAGCTTTTTGTGTGTGGGAACTAAAAAAGCTGAAGAAGAAACCTTTGGAACTACTTTACATGGAAGCGGTAGAACTATGAGTAGAACAAAAGCTAAGCATGCATTTAGAGGTGAGATATTGCAAAAAAAGTTACTTGAAAGGGGTATTTATGTCAGAGCTACTACCATGTCAGGCTTAGCAGAAGAAGCTGGCGATGCTTACAAGGATATTGATGAAGTTGTAGAGTCTATGCATAAGGCTGGCATAAGTTTAAAGGTGTTAAGACTTAGACCTATAGCCAACATAAAAGGATAGAAAGATTAGATTATACAAAAAAAATTAAAAATAATTATGTCGGTCTTTGAAAATGTGCTTTTTTGAAGAAAAGAGGATTTGTTTTTTGGAAAATGGTAAAAGAATTTTTATGATGGAAAATATAATTTAGCTGCATTTAATTTTCTTAAAAGAAATTTCCAAATACATAAAAGATTTTGAAAAAGTTTTCAAAAACCACATAAAAATAGTAGGAGATCTTGAAAGTGCGTATATTGCTGCAAGATATTTGTCCATCGAATTTTAAAAATAGGAATTTGAAAAATGTTAGAATTTTCTGAGAAGATTAAAAGGTTTGTTGATAAATATGAAAAATGAGTTTGACAAGTGACTATGAAAATATGTCTCAAGGAGTTGAAACAAGTAGAGTTTTATCTTTTTGGTTCTGTTTTAGATAATAAAACTCTGCCAACAAGCGATATTGATGTTTCAATAGTTTCAAACAACATGCCCAAGAAAAATTCTGATAGATTCAAAATAAAAGCGAGAATTTGGAGAAAAATTGGAATTTTTGATCCATTTGAATTTCATTTAGTAAATTATGAGGAGTTTGAATTGTAAAAAAAGATTTTTAAAAAGTTAAAACTCTTTTAAATTTAAATTAATATTGTGATTTTATGTCGTATAA
>JANXDN010000052.1 GCA_025058005.1 Candidatus Aenigmatarchaeota archaeon | reverse complement strand
GCATGGACATGACCCGAATGAATGTGACTATATTGTGTGTTGGATTGATGACTTAGAAAGTGAAAGCCCTTTAAAGGAGAAAATTATATCTTTAAAAGAGGAGATCTTCGAAGAAATAGCATCGGAGTAGTTAACTATGAAACTCTTTCTTCTGCTTCTTAATTTTATTAATATTTTATTGTCATTCGTTGATAAATTAAGCAATTTTAGAAATTTTCCTAGGTTTCCTAATCAGAGCTCAAGTTCATTAATCTATCACGAGCAATATCAGTTCAGCATGCTTTAGTCAAATAAATAGCATTTACTAACTGCTATTTTTGGAGAGCTGATGTTACCGTCTTAACATCACTTCCTAGAACATCTTGAACACTCGGGACGTTAAGCTCCTTCTTCAAGAAATCGAGAACCTTGACAAGAGCATAATGCTGATGCCTCTCAAGAAGCTGAGGACTAAACTCTAAATACCGCTTAACACATTCTTCAAGCTGTGAGACATCGATGAAGCCCTTCCTCCTAGGGATCACGATAAGACATAGAGCAGATAAATATTTAAATAAAGTGTTTAGCAACGTAAACGGGCCCGTAGCTCAGCCAAGACAATGAGGGATAGAAACATCGATGCATAGACATGCCTATAAATCTTTCTCTAGATCTTACATGGGTTAAATCTTTTCGAAATAGCAAGGAGAGAAGTATCTACAGCACTTGTATGAGTATCCTTATCCCAATCCGGACCTTTCGAGGAGAGATATTAAATATATAATATTCCTCCACATATTTAAAAAGTAACTAGAAATAGAATCTATTAATAACCAGATGTAATAGTATTTTAGAGACTGGATACCGAAAGAGAACAAATGACTGAACTCAGTTTCCAAAACTGAAGTTACTCCATCTGACAATAATGAAAACTTAAGAAGTGCTGGTGATAGCTGAGGTAAAATTTATTTTCAGCATTTAATTAATTCCTTTAAATCTTTAATGAATTTGTCAAACATTTTCACTTTATTACTCTCCTCTATAGTAGTTTCGCTTAAAACATATGCGCCATCAGTATCTACTTCTACAATAGCTCTTCCCTTTTTCGCTGGTTTCCTCGAAATTAATGTTCCATCCTCATCTAAGGTCACGAAAAATACTTTTATATGTTTCGTAGTTTCATCTTTAGACAATTTAATCTTCCAATATCCTGTTTGGGCGATCCTTTCTCGCAAGGTGACTTTACATGATAATGTTGCAACAACTTTGTATGAGTCGGGCTTGTAAATTATAATATCGACATCTGGAAGATGAGCACCAAACTCACCAAAATCAACTAATAAATTTCTCTTAACCGAGCTTAATTCAAGAGATAAGTTCTCACTTTTAGTTTTTTCAAGTTTATTTCCTTCAACCACTTTAAGTCCTAAGACTTCTACCTCTTTTTTGATGATGTAAAGAATCAACTTCTCTAGGTTCTTCCCTTTCCATGCTCGCCAAGACTGCTCATGGTCTTGTAGTTTGGTGGGATGTTTAACCCAATCTCTATAATGCAATTCCTTCGCTTCTCTAAAGACCTCGGAAATATATTTATACACATCACTACCGTATTTCCTTCTTTTTTCTTCAAATATTTTTACTAGATCATCAAACTTCATATTTCTCACTTTTCAACTGAATTTCTGTTTCTTTCATAATAAGTCCAGTTTATTTTTCTGGATCTTACAACTTTTTCCCTTGTAACAGGCGGTTTTCTCATTATAAGCAAGTATTTGAAGCCACGTAAAAAGAAGTTGAATCTTCGTGCACGATTATTCCATAAATTTGTATGAGAAATCTGCCCTCTTCGAGCTACAACAATTATATCTACTGGTTCAAAATACTTACAAAGGCGTTGATAAACCTTAAATCCTACAGGAGTGAATTTATTTTTAACCCACTGATCACCAATTAACCATCCTAAAACCTTTCCAGGTTTTAATATTCTATAACATTCTTTCATTACTTTTTCAAGTTCATCATAAAATGTCTCGGATTCGCTTGAAATTTTACCTATACAATCTGGATGATCATTATATCTAATATTATCACCATAAGGAGAATCAACAAAAATCATATCCACAGAATTATCATCAAGAGGTATATTTCTAGAATCGTTTTGAATAACATCAGGGCGTGTGGGTGCTATATCATAACAAATACAACGACGTTTCTCTTCCCTACATACATCAAGAGTTGTTCCACTCCCTGCCATAGGATCCACTACAAGGTCGCCAGGATCTGTATATCTCCATATCATATTATATATTACTAAGGCAGGGGTAACTCCAGGATATTTATTATCCCCTTTGGGAGTCAGTCCATAACCTTGTCTCGGGAAATCCCAAAGTGTTGTGGTCTCAACAAGAGGAATCTCGTCTTCGATATCTCTTTCATTTATCATTCTTTTAATTTTTTCCTTTTCTTCTAAAATCAAACGAATAGTTTCATTGTTTTTAATTTCTATATTGCTTAATAATGTGGGTTTAAGTATAAACAGGTCTAAAAAATCTACAAGTTTTTTACCAAATAGTGGTGTGTTTCTCTTTATTCTAAATTTATTTAATATTTCATTTGCATTGTCTAACTTTATTAGTTGACCAAGGATTCTTACTTTTACTTGATACGGATATCTTCCCCCCCACGCATTAGGCTCAATTTTAAAACCACCATCTGAAATAGCCTTAAACACACCATATAAAACATTTGTATTCACGTTATTTAAAAAAAGTAGATCTCCCCTTCTAATTCTAATAACAATGGGACCGTAAACTCTATCTGTTCCAAATAACATCCTATTAAAACATTCAGCCTCAGTTTTTTTAGTACATGCAAAAATAAAACCACGGATTAATTGCTCTGTTCTCGTATTTTCTTGGGTAGACTTTTCATTCATATTTCACACCTCCTTAACCTTCTTCTTGCTAAAATAAATCTTAGCGGGCCCTATCTTCTTCGACTTAACCTTCCCCTCGTTCTCCAAAGCTAAAAGATAGCCTGCTAGAAAAGTCCTATTTACCTTAAGCTCCCTTGCTAGCTGTTGAATCTGCTGTCCAGGATCTTTCTCTAAGAGCTTAATTATTCTTTTGGTTAAGTTTGACATGCTAACCTTTAATATGCTTCATTGGCTTATAAACTTTAGCAGTATCGCTAACGATTATGTTTACAATTCCCATCCACTTCCTCTCTATTTTTGCAGGCTTAACGGTTCAAATATCTCTCTGATAACAGTTCATCTGATAATTCTTTTCATATAGAGTTGATGATTATAGAAGATGAAATTTATTTAAAGATACTCCATTTCATACATATGTTTAGATTCAAAGAGAATTGGATGATCTATATTGGAAAGGTGAAAAATGAGAAAAAATCGTGGATTCTCAATTTTTACTTCATTTCTTCAATAACATATCTCTCGTTAAAGATTGCTGATAGGTTCTCGATATGAATGTTATTGATATTCTTTATGACGTCTTTATGATTTTTAGTTTTTCCAACTCTTTTTCTGACTTCATTAAAACTTACCGCTCCTAAGATTATCCATGTATTCTGATAAAAATTCCATTTTTGGAATTTCTGGCCCAAAACGTAAATATGACTTCGCTAAAAAGATATAATATGAAAGATTCATATGAAGAAGTTTGCAGCAAATACTTTCCTAAGCTATGCCCTAGACCCATACCCAAGCCATTATGGGGAACAAGTATTGCAAATTTGGTGAGGGAAAAGAGCGGCCATCAAATAATAGAGCGGGTAAGGGAATGGTGGTTTTCTTATCCACGTGAATATTGGGCGTGCTAAAGT
>JANXDN010000051.1 GCA_025058005.1 Candidatus Aenigmatarchaeota archaeon | reverse complement strand
TTTCTCCCCTTTCATGGATAAATTCAACTCTTTTTATTACATCTTCAACATTCATAAAGCCTTGATCATAAATTTCTATTGCTTTAGGTCTATTTTTTACAATTTTTTTGAATTTTGAAAGAACATTTTTGTAAAAATTATCAACTATTATACCGGTTCCTTTACAAACTTTACAATTAACCTCAACTCCAAAAAAATTTTTAGCAAACTTTTCCCCATATTTTGTTAAGAGCAATCTATCATCTTTTTGTTCTAAAATTCCGTTTTTTTTCATCTCTTCAATCTTTTCAATAAATTCTTTTATAGAAGAATCTTGCAAAGACAAAATTCTATAATAATCATTTTCGCCATTTAGCAAACTTTGAATTATTTGGATTTCTATCCTATCCATTTCATCCCCTATCAAGCAAATAATGTCGATAAGATTTTGGTTTGAATTTTTTTAAGAAAAGTTTGAAAGCTTTCTCAGCTTTTTTGTTATCACCACAAGTAAAGATATCAAGATTCACAAGTCCATATTCTGGCCATGTATGAATAGAGATATGGCTTTCTGCTATCAAAACAATTCCTGTCACACCATGAACATCGAATTGTTTAAAAATTGCACCTACTTTATTTAGTTTAGCTTTAACAACCACATCTTCTATAATTTTTCTAACTTCACCTTCTTTAGAAATAAGCTCTGGATCCACGCCATAGAGCTCTGCAATTATATGTTTTCCAACTATCGTCTTCATCTTCGATCAAACAAAATACACCATTTTAATTTTTTTTGTGAAAAATTTCATTTACTAAAACTTTTCACGTATATATTTTTAAATGTTATCTTTTAATTTTCTTATTAAAAGTTCTTTGAGTGATGAAATTTTTAATCTTTCTTGATTTGTGCTATCTCTATCTCTTATTGTTACAGTCTCATCTTCCAAGGTTTGATAATCTATTGTTATGCCTAGAGGTACCCCTATTTCATCAGCCCTCGCATATCTTTTACCAATAGAGCCAGATTCGTCAAAAAATACATCAAACTCTTTGAGCATTTTATAAACATCTTTAGCTTTTTCCACCAAACCATCTTTACTAACAAGAGGGTAAATGCCAGCAATAAATGGTGCTAATTTTTTCGGCAACTTTAGCCAGTTCCATCCTCTTTGTTTATCAACCACATAACTTTCTAGCAGTATAAAATACAAAATTCTTTCCAAACCAAAGGAAGGTTCAACCACATGTGGTATAATCTTTCTCCCAGTTGGAAGAGAAACAGATAAATCTTCGCCAGAAAATTTTGAGTGATTTTTCAAATCATGATCAGTTCTATAAGCATTACCTACAATCTCTTTCCATCCGAAATCAAATTTTGCTTCCAAATCAAAATTACCGCCAGAATAATGTGGAGTTTCTTCAGGCAACATGTGCCTAAAACGCATTTTTTCTTCTTTTATCCCCAAGGATTTGAAAAATTCAAATTCCTTTGCCAAAAAATATCCCATCCATTTGTTTGGCAGAATTTTTTCTTTAACTGCTTCACCAACCTTAATCTTTATTGCTTCACCCTGGTTGATTTGCGCATCTCTTGTTAACAGCAATATTTTCACATTTTCAACACTTTCAAAATTTTCACATCCTTCGTCGGTAGGATCAAAAAACATTTCAATCTCTATCTGACTAAACTCTCTTGATCTTATAACAAACTGCCTTGCAGAAATTTCGTTTCTAAAAGCATGCCCATATTGAGCTATACCAAAAGGCAATTTTCCCCTCATCACGCGAAAAACTCTTTTAAAGCTGATAAAAATATTTTGAGCTGTTTCCGGTCTAAGGTAAGCTGTTACCTCTCCAGTAGGACCAACAAATGTTTTAAACATAAGATTAAAGAACTTTACCTCACTCAATTCCCCTTTGCATTTTGGGCAAGAAATCTTTTCTTCTCGAATTATTTTCGTCAAATCATCAACCGGTTTACCTTCAACAAACTTTCCTGTTTTTTCCTCTATCAAATTATCAGCTCTATAGATGCTTTTACATTTTTTGCATTGAGTAATGGGATCGACAAAAGAATTTACATGACCAGAAGCTAAAAGCACTTTTTCAGGCAATACCACAGCGCCATCCATTTCAACAATGTTTTCTTCATTCTTGATGAAAAACTCTCTCCAATAATCCAAAAACTTTCTTTTTATTAACACACCTATAGGTCCATAATCAAAACACCCACTCAACCCACCATAGATTTCTGCAGTAGGAAACAGTATACCTCTAGATAGACATAGTCTCTGGATCTCTTCCAAGTTTGGCATAAAATCAACTTATGTGATAATCTTTAAAATCTTTGCCTTTATATTACCTATTCCACCGGTTGGCTCTGCTAGAATATTTTCGCATACAAGACACTTTACAACAGTTGCAGGTTTATTAAAGATTATTTGCTCATTTTTGCATTTTTCACATTGAACTTTTAAAAACCTACTTTTTGGCATGGGTATTATATTCATAACTCACACCTTTTTCAGCTGAAACTTTTTTGCTCTAAAACCTTCACCTCTTGTATGTTTTTTACCACAAACACTACATTTGAATCTTAAATCTATCTTTTTCACAGCTTTTTCATGGTCGGGTTTTGGTCGAGGAAAACCAGTATATCCTTTAAGCTTTCTCAAGTATCTTCTTTGACCTTGAGCCAAAGTTCTTCTAGGCTTTTTCTTTACGATCTCAACACTATGTAAAGTATGCTTTCTACAAAATTTGCAAAATGTTTTCAACTGTTGCGGAAAGTTCATTCTTCCACCATTTTTGCTTTACCAACCTTTGTCAGCAGCTCTGCATTTTCTTTCGGTATTAACGCTCTATCTCCTTTATTGTATGGACCGAATTTTTTTAAATCTATTCCCACAAACTCTTCTATATCATCTAAAAATTCTACTTTTATATAGTTTGTTGGTTTTCTTAAAGGTTTTTCTAATAAACTATCTAAGAAATTTCTACTTTTTCTTATCGCTTTTGTCAATTGCTCAAACAACTCTTCTTCATGAGGAAGCATATTGGCAGGTATAAGACCGGTTCTAACAGATAAAACAGCTAAAGACACTATCTTCGTCTCCCTCCTATTGTAAATATCCTCCACTATTCTTTCTATGTTTTTTATTTCCAACAAAGCATCATCGCTCTTTTTGCCACTTTCCCTTTTTTGCCTGATATATTCTTTTACTTTTTCAAAAAAATCTTCTGGGAGTTTTGTCAGCTGTTGGCTCTTCTGTTCTGCTCTCTGCGCTTCTCTTATATACTCAAAAGTTATGACCTCCATAATTTAGAATTTCGGTTTAAAATTAAAATACACGTATTTTTGCTACCAAAATCATCTATTCCCTTTCTTGTAGAGATAATTCAGTGGGTTTTTTATTTCTTTATGCATCTCATCCCCACAATACAGACCCAACTCTTTGTAAAATTGATGGTCGCAGTTAGGTGGCAATAACTCCTTTTTTTGCTGCTTGAACCACTTTATTTGCGTGTTAATGTATCTTGCAGGCAAAGGGTTGTTTTTATTATTCCATTCAACTATTTCTGCTTCTATTTGATCCCAACTCCATCCAGCGTTACGCAAAAATGTAATCAAAATAAACAAACATCTCTTTCTCCCATCGGTCAAACCACCTTGTAAGATTTTCTTGATACAAGGAGGAAAATCTTCTTTACCAAAATACCTTCTTTTTCTTTCCACAATTTTTTCTTTTTTTGGCTCTATGTGATGTTTAGAAAAATCCAACGCATCAATTAGCAAACTTGTTGCCTCACCAGGTTTAATTGATTTAAAAAAACTTCCTCTGTAAGTGAAGTTTTCAATTTTTGCATCATCTCTCTCAAATTTCCCCACATCATCCACAGGCAAGCTAATTAAATGAG
>JANXDN010000050.1 GCA_025058005.1 Candidatus Aenigmatarchaeota archaeon | reverse complement strand
ACTATCTCTTTGCCTTGAGGTCTCATTGTACAAGGGTAATGTTTTTTGAAAAACTTTTTATCCCACAAATAACCAAGAATGTAGACTTGAGAAGATGAAGAATCAAACCACGTATCAAAAGTTCTTTCTTCGCCTCTAAACTCCTTACTTCCACAAACAGGACACTTGTCTATGGGTGCATTTTCTTTCCAAGGCTGATAGTATTTTCCTGGCTCTGGCACATAAACATAGCTACATTTCTTACAATACCATAACGGAACTTCTGTGCCATAGTATCTTCTTCTTGACAAAACCCAATCAATGCTTATTGAGTTTATCCAATCTATTAGTATTTGCTTGCTTTCAGGCGCAAAAAACTTCATTTTATCTGCAGATTTCAACAAACTTTCCTTGAAATCTACTTGTTTAAGATAAAACTCTTTTAGAGGAACAAACTCTATAGCATTTTTCGACCTCCAACAAATAGGCTCTCTATGCTCTATTTCTTCTTGTTTCTCCAAAAAACCTTGCCTCTTTAACTCTTCTATTATTTTTTCTCTTGCTTCCTCGACTTTTAATCCTTTAAGAAAACCTGCATTTTCATTCATTCTACCTTCTAAATCAATAGCATATGTTGCCTCGATGCCAAGCTCTCTTAATAATCTTACATCCGCATAATCACCAAAACTGCATATCATTACCAAACCACTGCCGAAATCCAACTTTGCATACGGATGACTAGTTATTTTTACTTCCTGCCCATATATCGGGACAATAGCATGTTTACCATGCAAATGTTTATATCTCTCGTCTTGTGGGTTAAATAGAATAATCTTACACGTGCACAAAAGTTCTGGTCTTGTTGTTGCTATTAATATTTCTTCTCCGCTTTCCTTAACTTTGAATTTTATATAGTTTAATTTCGATTTTCCTTCCTTGTATTCTACTTCTGCGTCTGCTATTGCTGTTCTACATACAGGACAATAATTGGTTGGCTTTACATCTTCGTAAATTAGTCCTTTCTTCCATAGTTCTATAAAAGTTTCTTGGGTAAGTCTTCTGTATTCGGTATCATCAGTGTCATACCTCCCGCCTAACTCATACTTTACCTCCCACTCATTACAACTTAAGCCTAATCGTTTGAAAGAGTTTAAAGAAATGTCTCCGGCTTTTTCGAGCAACTCTTTGCACTTTGTTATAAATTCCTCTCTTGGGGTTTCATGCATTTTTATGTTGTAAACTTTTTCTGTCATAACTTCTATGGGTAATCCATTTTTATCCAAGCCTATGGGAAAAAGCACATTAAAGCCCATCATTCTTCTACTTCTTGCCATTATGTCCTGCCAGACATAAGTGTAAGCATGACCTATGTGTATGGGTGTATTAACATAAGGCGGTGGGGTATCTATGCTGTATAGTTTTTTCTTACTTTTTTTATTGAACTTATAAATACCCTCCTCTTGCCATTTTTTAAACATTATTTGCTCTATGTCTTTATTCCATTGTTTTGCTTTCAACTTCGGCTGTAAATCCATAACCATCTATGTGGTAATTTTAGTAAATTAAAGTTATTAAATTGTTTTTGTTTCTACTTAAAATATGTTAATTGACTTAAAGCTATAAAATCTGCTAAAAGATTACAGATAGTTAAACAACCCCAAAAACAAAATTTTATTTTTAACGTATAGCATAAATTTAAACAGACTACATTCTACTGGTGAATAAAATTCAGAAAAAAATTATAGTAAACGGGATAGTGCAAGGTGTTGGGTTTAGACCATTTGTATATAGACTCGCAAGAATGTTTGACTTGAAAGGTTATGTAAAAAACACTGAAAGTGGGGTTGAAATTGTAATAGAAGGGTGTGCACAAAACATAGAAGATTTTCTAGAAAATCTTAAAAGACCTCCGCCCATCTCAAAAATAGTTTCGATAAAAGTGAAAGATGGGAATTTCGGAAAATTTGAACGCTTCGAGATAATAAAAAGCAGCTCAACTGGAAAAATATCTACACTTGTGCCGCCAGATATAGGCATGTGCGAAGAATGCAAAACAGAATTATTCGATAAAACTGATAAAAGATTTGGTTACTTTTTTATTACTTGCACTAATTGTGGACCAAGATTTACCATAGTAGAAAACCTACCTTATGATAGAGAAAAGACAACTATGAAATTTTTCAAAATGTGTGAAGATTGCGAAAAGGAATATTTCGATGTTAACAACAGAAGATATGAAGCTCAAACAATTGCTTGCCAAAGATGTGGACCAAAACTATATCTATTTGATAAGAATGGTAAAGCTGTTAAAGGCGATGTTTTAAGAAAGGCTTGTGAGGCTATACGCAAAGAAAAAATCGTTGCAATAAAAGGTGTGGGAGGGTTTCACATTGCTTGCTTAGCAACAAAAAGTAATGTGGTAAAAAGGTTGAGAAGTGGGAGAAAAAAATCAAACAAGCCATTTGCTATTATGGCAAAAGATGTAAATATTGTCAAAACATTTGCAATAGTTAATTCTTTAGAAGAAAAACTTCTTACAAGTTTTGAAAAGCCTATAGTTGTGTTAAAAAAGTCAAAAAATTATTGGCTTTCAGAAGAAATTTCCCCTTATTTGCATACGATCGGTGTTATGTTACCGTACTCTGGTTTGCATTATTTGATTTTTGAGCATATTGCAGAACCTATAGTAATGACATCTGCAAACTTACCTGGAGAACCAACAACAACAGAAGAAAGAGAGGTATTTGAAAAACTTTCACATGTTGTGGATTATTTTTTAGTTCATGACAGAAAAATACATCAAAGATGTGATGATTCTGTAATAAGAGTATTGGATAAGCCCGTCTTCTTAAGACGCTCGCGAGGTTTTGTGCCATTACCAATAGAAATAAACGTTGGTGAAGAAGTAGTTTTAGCCTTGGGTGCAGAACTTTCTAACACTTTTTGTATTTACAAAGAGAATAAAGCCTTTTTATCCCAACATATTGGAGACACTAGCAACTATGAAACTTTAGAAGCTTTGAAAAAAGATGTAGAAAAGTGGTCAAAACTATTAGGCATAAAAAATTTTGACAAAATTGTATGTGATTTACATCCTCAATTTCTCACAACAAAATTTGGTGAAAGTTTGGCTGAAAAATATTCCGCTAAGATAATAAAAGCCCAACATCACTTTGCTCATTTATCTTCCTGCATGGCAGAAAATGGATTAAAAGAAGCTGTTGGTATAGTGTGCGATGGCTATGGATATGGAGCCGATAAAAATGCCTGGGGTGGTGAAATAATTTTAGCAAAAAATGGCACGTTTAAAAGATGTGGACATCTTGAATATCAACCTCTAATTGGAGGTGACCTAGCAACTATACACCCTAAAAGAATAGCTGTAGGCATATTATCCAAAACATTTGATGAAAAAACCATTTCAGAAGTTTTAAGGTTGAGGGTAAAAAACGTCAAAATTTGGTTGGATCAAGTGCAGCAAAACTTTAACATTGTTTACTCAAGTTCTTGCGGCAGATTCTTGGATGCGGTGTCAGCAACACTTGGTATTTGCGAATATAGAAGCTATGAAGGTGAACCTGCGATGAGATTGGAAAGCGTTGCTTCAAGAGGAAAAAGGATAATAGAATTGCCTATAAAAATAAAGAAAAATGTTTTGTTGACTACACCTTTGTTAGCTTCCATCTTACATACAAAGGCTAAAAAGGAGGATATAGCACTCTCTATTCATTTTGCATTGGCTAAAGGTCTTGCGGCTTTGGCAAAAAGAATAGCAGAAAGAGAAAACATAGAACACATATGCTTTACTGGCGGCGTGGCTTTTAATGAGATTTTCAACAATTTTTTAAGGAAAGAAATACCAAAATTGATAGTGCAAACAAAGGTGCCTCCTGGTGATGGGGGAATAAGCCTTGGCCAATTATATTTTTCAAACTATTGCACAAAATATTAACATATTCTTGGATAAAGCTCTCCTAT
>JANXDN010000004.1 GCA_025058005.1 Candidatus Aenigmatarchaeota archaeon | reverse complement strand
GGGCCATATTTTAGCTACCTTATAACTTCCCTTTTCAATAAGAAAAACATTATAATCGAGACAACTTCAGCACTTGTTAAAACCAAAACCATCCAAGATATCGACACCTCATACAAATACCCCGCAACAAAACTTCCGATAAACAACGCCAACCCATATATAGCATTGAACACGCCATAACTCCTTCCACGTTTATTAATCGAGGTAATATCTGCAATAGCAGCTTTCATTATCGTTTCGTGTGCGCCTAATACAATTCCCCAAAAGAACATTGCTAGATACACTAATCCTAAGGTAGGTGAAAAAATTATCCAAAGTGTTGCTATGCTAAACATAGGCACGATTAAAAGCAACGATAGTTCAGCATATTTGTGTTTAACTTTCATTCTATCATACATTCTTCCAATTATTAAACCGGCGATAGCATCGACTACCATTGCAAAGGCATACAAAAGAGGAATTTGCATATCAGGCACAATTTTATTAGTTTTTAAATGATAGCCGACAATTGCAAAGTTGATAAATCCTAAAGCAGTAAAAAATGTAAAAACCGAATACAACCAAAAAACCTTAGGGTTTTCAGAAACTCTTTCTTCACCAACTTTTACTCTTTTATAGCTTTCAAATTTTAAAAATGCAATAAACAACACAACCATTAAGGCTATAAATGGTATCCAGAAAATGCTATATGCTCTTTGATAATCTATTATTGTCTTTTCTTGTGTAGCTGCAAACAAAACCACAAATATCAAAGGCCCTATTAGTGCACCGATTTGATCTAAGAATTCTGTTATACCAAATCCTATGCCGGTTCCGATTTTTTTTGTGACTTGAGAGACAAGCGTATCTCTTGCAGGACTTCTAATTCCTTTCCCGATTCTTTCCAAGACTATCAACAGAGCAGCAAGTTGCCAATTCCCTGCTAATGCCAGTAAAGGTATGGAAACAAGCAGACTATAGCCTAAAATAGTAAATAGCCAATAAGTTTTTGTTTTATCTGAGACATACCCTACCAGTAATCTTATAGAATAACCTAACAACTCTCCTATCCCAACGATAAAGCCAATAATAGCAGCGTTAGCTCCTAATAGTTTCAAGTAAGGACCATTAACACTTCGTGCACCTTCATAAATGATATCTCCAAGCAAGCTAATTATTCCAAAAAGGAGTATTATAATAAAAACGTGTTTTAAAGCTTTGTTTGGATTTTTAACCATCTAAATTTCCTCAATTGCTTTAGCTACAAACACACCATTTTCTTCTTCAACTTTCACTTTAATCTTGTTAATGGTTTTACTTCCACCCATTTTCCAAATCCTATGAGAAATGGAATTATCAATCTTTATTTTATCACTTTTTATCTTTTTCCTCAAAAACTCTCTCACAAATTTAATCGCATGCTTACTTTTCTCCCACCTTGGTTTTTCTAAAACATTCTTTCTAATGCTTATTATAAACAGTTTTTCAGCCATACACTCATCTCACACAAAGAAAATGATTTTCATCATAGGCTACTAACTTTGGCAATTCAGGCCTCTCGGGCGATTAGTAGCGGTAGGCTGAACATCTCGGGCGCACCCTTGATGCTTACACCTCCGCCCTATCAACCCCATCGTCTATGGGAGCCCTCGTCACATCACCGCTTGTTGCCAAGCAGCGATGCAAATTGCCGTCTCTTTTTAGGGGTGGCTTCCCGCTTAGATGCCTTCAGCGGTTATCCACTACGGCGTAGCTACTCGGCAATGCATGAACAACCGATACACCAGAGGCCGCGATCGGGCGTTCCTTTCGTACTCACCCGACCTTCCCCTCAGACGGCAAGCACCACCAACAGATACCGACCGAACTGTCTCACGACGTTCTGAACCCAGCTAACGTCCCCTTTTAACCAGTGGACACCTGTACCCTTGGCTGCTACTGCACAGCCAGGTGAGGGGGAGCCGACAGCGACGGAGCAACACGCTTCGTCGATATGGACTCTCGGAAGCTACGACCCCATTATCCCCGAGGTAGCTTTTCTGATACCACCGGCGCCCATTGAGAGCAACCGATGTATCGCTAACCCACGCTTTCGCGGCTGGATTCCTTGTTGGCCAGAATCCAGTCAGGCCAGCTTTTGCGTTTGCACTCTACTCCCGATTTCCGACCGGGATGAGCTGACCTTTGGGCACCCTTGATCTATTGTCAAGGGTGTACCGCCCCAGCCGAGCTGTCCATCAAGCGGTGTCCCGCTGTCGCGGTTAGCATTACAGCTAAGAAAGGGTGGTGTTCCAACAGCCCCTCAGTTAGACCCGGAAGCCTAACCTACAAGCGGGTCCCACCTACACTCTGCATCCTCAGCCGTAATGCAACGCCAGACTACAGCAAAGCTCTACGGGGTCTTCGCTTCCCGTTGGTGGTCTCTGGCCTATTCACCAGAATGGCAGGTTCACTAGGTTCCGGGTTGGGACAGCGAGGAAGTCGTTAAGCCATTCAAGCGGGCCGTCAATTAAACGGCAAGGGATTACGCTACTTTACGACGGTCAGAGTTACCGCCGCCGTTTACCGGGGCTTAGCCCGATTGGACTCGGGTTTCACACACCGGCACTGGGCAGGCCTCAGGGACCATACACAACATTTCTGTCTAGCGGTCCCCTATGTTTTTGTTAAACAGTCGCTTCCTCCTTGTCACTGCGACCTACGCTCCCTGTGAGGAGCATAGGCACCCCTTCTACCGAAGATACAGGGCTGGATTGCCGATTTCCCTAACCCGGAGTAGCCTAGCACGTCTTCGCCTTCTCAGCGAGGGCACCTGTGGCGGTTCTCGGTACGAGTGTGAGGAATCCTTTCAAGGACCATTTTCATGGCCTCAAGGAATAAGCTGAACTTGGCTTAAGCCAAGCTCATCTCATTTTCACCTGGTTCTCCTCATAACGAGACTCCCCAGGCTTGGATGATTAACTTACGTCAGCTTATCCCCAAGGGTCTGATCCTTGACTTGCGTTGCCGCGCGTATCCCCACAGCATCCGAATATTAACGGATTTCCCTTTCCCCAAGCTATGTTAACGCTTGTGGTTAGGATCGGCTAACTGCCAGTTGATCAACATTGCTGGCAAACCCTTGCCCTTTAGACGGCTGAGGTTCTCACTCAGCTATGCTGCTACTAGTGTCAGGATTTTCATTCCCGGACGATCCACACGATCTTACGATCATGCTTCTGCTCATCCGGGACGCCTCCCTACCACCTCTTTCGAGGTCCAAGGTCTCGGTAGTTGGCTTAGTGCCTTCCATTTTCAGAGCCTGAACCCTCGGTGGGTGAGCTGTTTTGCGGTGATAGTGTTTATCAAATAATGGCTTAATCTTCATCTTTTCAGATGACCGTCCTATTTTCATAAAACACTATCACTTACGCACTCTTTAAAGGATGGCTGCTTCTAAGCCCACCTCCCCACTGTCTAAGGGTTCAGACATCTTTCATCGTTTAGCCAACATTTAGGCACCTTAACCTTGGTCTGGCCTGTTTTCCTCTCGGATACCGAGCTTACCCCGATATCCTCACTATAGCCATCTACGACGACAGAGGATTCGGAGTTTGACAGGGCAGCTGAGCCTTTCGGCCCTTGACTGTCCAATCAGTAGCTCTACCCCCCTGTCCGTCTCCGGCTATGCTGTACTGAGGTACATTTCGGGAGGAACCCGCTATTGCCGGACTCGATTGGCTTTTCACCCCTAACCCCAGGTCACCCGAGCGATTGGTCCTCAGCATCGGTAGCAGGCCTCCATCTGGCTTTCGCCAGACTTTGCCTTGCCCAGGGTTTGATCGTCCGGCTTCGGGTCTTATCCGAGTGATTTCGGGCGCTATTCGCACCCAGCCCCACGCTACTGCTAGCTACGGGCTATTCGCTTTCGCTGCGCCTTTCGGCTCACCACTCGGATAAACTCCCTGACCCATTCTTCGAAACGGACGGTGCAACTCTGCTGTTGCTTTGGAGCCGCACCAGACTATACCTACTTGGCTTCAGGCTCTTTTCACCGGTCGTTAAACCTACTTTTCAGCTTTCTCTCATGATACTCGTTCGCTATCGGACTAGAGTTATATTTAGGGTTGGATGTCAATGACACCCGTTTTCCCTATCCAAATTCAAGGACAGGTACTCTGGATACTTGGCATCACCTTTCTTGCCTTCCTCTACGTGGCTATCACACTCTATGGCGCGGCGTTTCA
The DNA here is from genome assembly GCA_025058005.1 of Candidatus Aenigmatarchaeota archaeon. GTDB lineage: Archaea > Aenigmatarchaeota > Aenigmatarchaeia > CG10238-14 > CG10238-14 > JAHLMN01. The sequence goes on along the minus strand of JANXDN010000004.1, from coordinate 8,360 downwards.
GCCGACTTTGAGTCGGCAAGCGAAGGTGGACCCAAGTCCAAAACTCCACATCTGTTCATGCTTTCGCAGAACATTCGGTTTGCCCTATGCCGCTTTCACTCGCCGTTACTCACGGCATCTCGTTTGATTTCTTTTCCTGCGGGTACTAAGATGTTTCAATTCCCCGCGTAGCCCTTCCCATACGGGAATATAAAGGGATTTCCCATTAGGAAATCTCGGGTTCAAAGGCTGCGTGCGCCTACCCCGAGCTTTTCGCAGCTTACCACGTCCTTCTTCGGTACTCTAGCCAAGCCATCCACCAAGTAGGGTGAATAGGCCTGAATTATTGCCGTTAGTAGCCTATGATGATTCATAACGTACTATTAACGCGACGTTCAAATCTCTTTGCTCGACCATTAATACTGGCGAGCTGCATTTTAAAATTTTTATCAAGGCTCAAAAGGTGTCCATCTCTTCATTTATTCAGAGAGACAGTTCGAATATCATAGCCTCGCGATTTAATTTTTGTTGGATGTAATTTAAATATTTTTTGCATAATTATAAAACTGTCAAAATATTTATATTTGATCTTATTTAAACTAGTTCCTTTTCAACTCTTTATCATTTCCATCATCGTCACTATATTCCATATTTGCGTTCTTGTATAAGATGGTATATTTGGGTCATTGGTGATTTCATCAAGAATAGATATAGCCGCACTTACCCTTACATCCCAATCTCTCCCGTCATCTTGAGTAAGATTTTTCTTAGCTTCTTCTACAGATGCTCTTATATTTCTAGGAACTGTCCTATCTTCAACTATTTCAGTAAGCAGTTTTACAATAGAATCCACATTTTTCTCGCGAGTATCCTTTTTCATATTTCTCACACCTTTACCCCAATAATTTTTGTATTTTTGGTTCTAATTCTTTTAATTTTTCGCTAATTTTTTGTTCAGTTTTTTCAATTGCGCTCAATCTCACCTCCAAGTCACTTGTCTTTTCTTCCAGTTCTTTTTTCACATCCTCTACATCTTTTTTCACCATTATTTGACCAACTATTTTGTAGACTTCTTTTATCTCACTCTTTTTAATTTCTTCCAACGCCTTTTCACTTTCAATTAACTCTAATTTGCTATTCTCTTTCTGAATTAAGATAGCTTGAAGCTGCTGTTGAAGCAATTGATACTGGTTTATTAAACTTGAAACATCTTCATTCACATTCATTCACCCATTTCCTTTAACACATTTATTAAGGTTAAATAAGAATTTATTATTCCCTTTATATGCCCTATTTTATCTCCTTCTATTTCTATTAGCAGTTTATCTTTTCTATTTTTGAATTTTATTTTCACGTTTTCATTGCTTTTTGCGTCAGGCTCTAGGCTTTTTCTTATGCTTTCAGCATTTTTTGATGCAATTTCCAATATTACTTTCATTATTACTATTTATCCAAAATTAATTTAAAAAATCAAGCTTTTACTCTTTTCACTATTTTTGGTCTTGTTTTGACAAATATTCTATATCCGCAATAAGGACATCTAACCCTTCCTTCTATTTTTTCAACAGTTTTCTTACACTGTAAACATTTATAACTCATACAACCACCTCTTTTCTTGGTAAATAAGCTCCCCCAGCAAACTTTATTTTACATCTTTTACACTGCCATATACCAGCAGCTACTCTCTTCAAAGCCTTTTTTTTGCAACTAGGGCATTCATGTTTTTGTTTTTGCAATTTTTCTATTTCCCTCACATCTTCCTTTATTCTTGCCCCATATCTCGCTCCAAACCTACCAGTAACACCTACCTTTTTTGTTCTCCCCATATTCATCTCCTAATTCTAAATTCTTTCCTTTCGGAAATTTGCGACAATATATTTTTCATTTGATTATCATCTATAACTCTTTTTATTTGACCTGCTTGGTAAAGCTTCACAAGATATATCTCTAGTTGGTTAGCTAGTTCTGGCTTTACAATTTTTAGCCTCGCCAATCTCTCACTTGCTTCCTTAGTTAGAATTCTACCTAAGATAATCTTTTTAACCCTCTCCATTTCTTTAATCTTCTCAATATCTTCCAATTCAGACATTTTTTATTTCCTCTATCATCTTAGCAATAAATCTTTTCCCTTTTTCTGTTAACACCCTACCTTTTCTGCCTTGTTTACTTTGCTCTACAAGTCCAGCCATTTGAAGTTGTTGTAATATTTTTCTTATAGCATTTCCTCCGGCTTTTCTAAATTTTTCTGGTTTGTGTCCCCTCTCCTTCCTACCTCCGTAAAATGTTCTAAGCCTTGAGACACCAACAGGACCATCCAAAGCAATTCTTCTAAGTAATGAAGCAGCCCTTATATACCACCAGTCTTCTTGGTGCGGCGGATATTTTCTATGAGATCCAGTTTTAGCATATTTCGCCCATTCTGGCATTTTTATTTCTTTAATTTTTTTCAATTCTTCAGAACACTTTTTAACAAAGTCTTGACTTTTTACTTGCATTATCAATTTCCTCACTTATTACACCTCTTTTCTCCCCGACAGCAGTATGTATGCAGTAGTCGAAACTACTATAACTAAACCACCGGCTATGAGCAATAACATCAAAATTATTAGATGAAAAGTATTTATTTTACATACATTAACCCCATTCTTTTCACATAGAATTTTTATCTTGTAAAGGTTATCAAATATGTAAACCAACACAAACACAGCAATAAACACTACAGCCAACCCGAAAAGAATTAGTTTAATATTTACATTACTTTCCATTCTTCCTACCTTTGTAAGGATTTCTTATAATATTACCGCAATTTTTACATATAATATTTAGCGTTTTTCTCTTACTATCAAGCCTATAAATGCATGTTTTACCAACAATAAAAGGTGTGTTGCATTTTTTGCAAAAGCTTTTTTTCTTTTGCCTATCAAACCTTATGTTGTATCTTAACCCTATTTTTCTCGCAATCTCTATATATCTTCTTGCTCTCTCAGGGTGAGCATCTACGTTAGATTTTGCTAAATTAAACAAGATTTTTATCCTTTCTTTGGCTATTTCTATTTGCCAGCGTGGTTTTTTACCTCTTTTCACCATTTAATTTTTAGTAAAGACAAATTTTTATGATTGCTAAATTGTTTACCAAAAACATATATTTATAATTGCAAACCCACACAATATATTCTAAAGAAAGAGGCTTTAGCTTTTGCTAACACTCTTTCTTAATAAACAAAAAGGGTGAATGTGAAGATGGTATTTAACAAAAAATTAGGGCAGAGTAGATTTGGTGCTAAAAAAATGCACAGAGCGACATGCTCTGATTGTGGAAAGGAAACCCAAGTTCCTTTTAAACCAAAGGAAGGTAGGCCTGTATATTGTAGAGAATGCTACCAGAAACACAAAAAGTTTTAATGTTGTCAGGGCAGTCTTTTATTTCTAAGAGGTGGACCCGGAGGGATTTGAACCCTCGACCATCTGCTTAGAAGGCAGCCGCTCTATCCAAGCTGAGCTACGGGTCCAATTTTGCTAATAAATTTTAAATTTTAAATTGAAATAATTTATAAAGGCGATGTTTATTGTTGATTACAAGTCTATTGAGGACAAATGGAAAAAGAGATGGTTAAATAAAGGTATTTTTGAAGCAAATCCAACTAAAAGAAAAAAATGTTTTGTGACATTTCCTTTCCCATATGTTAATGGCCCTTTACATCTAGGTCATAGTTTTACTGCAACAAGAGTAGATGTATATGCAAGATTCAAAAGAATGCAAGGATTTAATGTGCTATTTCCTTTTGGTTTCCATGCTACAGGAGAGCCAATACTTGGCGTGGCCGAAAGACTAAAAAAAGGTGATGATGCTCAAAAACAGATATTACTAAGAGAGGGTATTTCTGAAGATGAAATAGAAAAATTCAAAGACCCAAAATACATTGTTAGATTTTGGCAAAAGAGGATAGAAAACGATGCCAAAAACTTGGGTTTATCTGTTGATTGGAGAAGAAAGTTTACAACTATTGACCCAACTTTTAACCGCTTTATAGAGTGGCAATATAACTATTTGAAAAAAAAAGGTTATATTACTCAAGCAACTCATCCTGTGGTATGGTGTCCTCACTGCCAGAGTCCAACAGGTGATCATGACAGGCTTGTCGGTGAGGGCGAAAGTCCAATAGAGTATGTAATTATAAAATTTAGGTTTGACGACAAGATCTTACCCGCAGCTACCTTGAGACCAGAAACAGTTTTTGGAGTCACTAATATTTGGATAAGGCCTGATAGCGAATATATAGTTGCAGAAGTAGATGGTGAAGAATGGATAATTACTCCTACGGCTATAGAGAAGTTAAAAGACCAATTACATCATGTTAAAGTGAAAGACAAAATTAAAGGCAGGAGTTTGGTGGGAAAATATGCCAAAAATCCTGTGACAGGAAAAGAAATAATAATACTACCTGCTTCCTTTGTGGATTTGAACAATGCTACAGGAGTTGTCATGTCAGTTCCAGCTCACGCTCCTTACGACTGGATTGCACTACAAGATTTGAAAAAAACAAAGGCGATCGAGAAAGAATATGGGATAAAGCTGAGTGATATAGAAAAAATCGAACCTATAAAGATTATTAACACGTCAAGCATAATGGGCATACCAGCAGAAGAGTTTTGTAAGCAGTTTGGTGTACAAAGCCAGCTTGATAAAGAGCAACTAGATAAAGCGACAAATGAACTTTACAGGAAAGAGTTTCATCAAGGTGTGTTGAATGAAAACACAAAAAACTATGCTAATTTAAAAGTGAGTAGTTGTAAAAAACAATTAGCTCATGATTTTAAAAATCAAGGTATAGCGTCTTCTATATGGGAATTAACAGGCAAAGTAGTTTGCAGATGTTCTACTGAGACCCATGTAAAAATCTTAGAAAATCAGTGGTTTTTAAAGTTTTCTGATTTTGAGTGGAAAAAACTTGCAAAAAAATGTATTGATCAAATGAAATTTTATCCAGAAGAAGCAAGAAAACAATTTGAAGAAGTTGTTGAGTGGTTGGAGGATAAGGCTTGTGCACGCAAGTCCGGATTAGGTACAAGACTACCGTGGGACCCTGAGTGGATCGTTGAAACATTATCGGATAGCGTCATCTATATGGCATTTTACACTATTGCTCACTACATTAATGAGCATAAGATAGAGTCGCACTATTTGAAAGATGAAATATTCGATTATGTTTTCTTTGGTGTTGGTAATCCTGAAAAAATAGCAAACAAAGGTATTACCAAGGATTTGCTTTTGAAAATGAGAGAAGAATTTGAATATTGGTATGGCCAAGACATGCGCGGTTCTGCAAAAGAGCTTATACCTAATCACCTTACTTTCTCTATCTTTCATCATGTAGCTATCTGGTCTGATGATGTTGAAAAATGGCCGAAAGCTTATACCATAAACGGTATGCAACAAATGTATGGTCAAAAAATGTCTAAGAGTAAAGGCAATTACATTACCATACAAGAGGCTATAGATAAATATAGTGCTGATGCAATGCGCATCACTCTAATGGATTCTACTGAAGGTATGGACGATCCGGATTGGACAGAAAAAGCCACCTTGGTATGGAAAAATAAACTTGATAACATCTACAAAATATTGAAAGAAAACTATAACAAAGGCAAAGCTGAGACTATATTAGATAAATGGTTAACTTCAAGGATGCAGGAGCACATAAAAACAATTACAGAGAATTTGGAAAATCTAAAAACAAAGTCGGCTGTGACAGTGTTACATTTAATGATTAACGACATTCAGTGGTATTTAAGAAGAACAAAACCTGGTAAGGCATTAAATTATGCGCTTGAAGTTTTGGTCAAATGTTTTTCCCCATTTACACCTTTCATTTGTGAGGAAATGTGGCAAACGATGGGAAAAAAAGAATTTGTTTCTATATCCGAGTGGCCGAAGAGTGATAGAGAAATAGATAAAGAGGTATTACAGTTAGAAGAGTTTGTGAAAAACCTCTGCGAAGATTTAAATGAGGTTATTAAGCTTGCTGGAAAGAAAGACAATTTATATTTGTATGTGGCTTCACCAAAAGAGTTTGACTATTACAACGAGGCAAAGGATTTTTTGAAGAAAGAGTTTGGTTTTAAAAAAGTTGTCGTCTTTAAATCATCCGAGGCAGAGTATGATCCTGAAGGTAAGGCTAAAAGGGCAAAGTTTGGCAAGCCAGGTATTTATTTAGAATAGTATGAGAATTTGCTTCAATCTACTAAAAAAGCTATAGTAAAATTTTATCCTTTACACGCTCCATCTAAACAGCCTTCGGAACAATTATACACAAATACCCTAGGGACATAATTAACAGAACCTGTAGGACTTTCATAACACCACATTTCATTTAGTTGTTGGCTATTTCTTGCGCATTCATCATAAACTGTTATTGTGACCCCATTTTGGTCAGTATAGGTTACACTACTTTTGATGTAGATATCTCTTGGTTTTCATTATCATCGGAATCTACGCACGTGAACATAATACAAGTATTTTTTTCTAAATCCCCTTACAATATTTCTCTAATTCTTTTATTTCCGATTTTTTCCAAAGAAAAACGCCGATCCCAACTATTTATGATATTCTAAACAATTTTGTACACACAACCAATTTCATTAATTGGCAAATATCAATAAAATTTTATAAAAACCGATACAAGCTTTTTAATCGTTCATTCAAAAACTAAATCATTTCATTTTTTCCAACTTTCTTTCAATTTCTTCAAGCTTTTCCAAGTTTCTCTTCTTCAACTCATCATAAGCTTCTTTTGATATAATTCCCTCTTTCACTTCAGCATCCAATAAAGCTATAACCTTGTTAATCTTTTCTTTTTCTTCTAACAATGCTTGTTTTTCAGGCGCTTCTTTTTTCAGAGCTTCGGCAATCATTTCAGTTTCACTCTTTTCCTTCTTGAAAAGTTTCTTCAAGTCAATTATCTTTTTCCTTATCATAAACACTATTATTGCGCTAACTAAAATTAAAACTATTAATATGCCAAAAAAGGTTGATAGTGGTAATCCAGGTAAAACCATAGGTTTTGCTTTTGGCAATTTCGGTAACATTTCTCTTGCTCTATCAATCAAATTACTAGCAGCCATTATCTTTTCCAAAGCATTATCATAATCCTTTCTTTTAAGCAAATCTTCAGCTTCATCTATGTTTCTTTTTGCTTCACCTAAAATCAGCAACACAGAAGAAACATCTTTTCCCTCCTTTTTAGCTTCTTCAGTTTTATTAACCAAATTTTCATAACTTCTCTTCACCTTTTCCAATTCATACCAAAGTAATTCTTCTCTTGATGAGAAAACAAAAAGAACGCTTGTTTTTTCATCAATCGTCTCATTACTTATCGCCACTATCTTAAACGGATATTCTCTCGTCTTTTCTCCACTTGGGACAGTAATCCTCAAAGAAAATATCGCTACTTCGTTAAGTCTTAAGCTATCTATCACTTCTGGTTCTATTAAAAACCATTTTTTCGGTATACCAGTAATTAAAATTTTTATATTATGCAGGACAGTGTTTCCAATATTTTTTACTTTAATTGTTGGATATCTCGACCATCCACTCTCCACACCTATTTCTATCGGATATTCCACTATAGATATTTTGCTTATTGCTTCTTCTTCTACTACAGGAGCGAGTGGAGGCACTTCAGGAGCAGGTGGCACGCCAGGTAAACCAGGCATAACAGGGGGTATAGTAGTTGTAACAGCAGGTATAACTAAAAATGTTACATTTTTCTTTATCGGTTGTTGAACTAAATCATAAGTTACTTTTACATTTAACCAATACATACCAGTTTGTTGTGTACTAAAAACAAAAGCCCTTCTTGGAAATGTTTGGTTGCTATAGGCAGGAGTGTATAATGCTTCTGAATTATAATAATATATATTTCCAGAACTATCACTAATCCAATACTCCACATCAACATCTTGAGATGTTTCGCCCTTGTTTTCTATTATCAAATTAAAGTCTAAATAATCTCCAATAGGCACTTCGGTTTTAAGTAGTTCTAAACGAACATCATAAGGTCCACCCGCAGCAACTCTAAACGGAAATACATCTCTCGTCACAAAATTATCTTTTCTTGCAGTCACCACAGCTCTATAAGCTCCTGTAGAGGAATTTAACGGCATAGCATAGTTGTATGTGTAAAAACCAATGCTTTGTTTCGTGAGGCTGTTTTTATTTACAAAGAAATATACATTATCTGCAGGATCATAAACCGTTAAGTTAATTTCATCTGGGTCTATAATATTGCCAAAGTGATTGAAAAAATTTAATGAAAATTTCATAACATTTTGAGGATACCAAACTACTGTTGTAGCTACATCAACAAACAGTCCGCTTCCCA
>JANXDN010000049.1 GCA_025058005.1 Candidatus Aenigmatarchaeota archaeon | reverse complement strand
CTTCAAAGACTCTATCTGTTGTTTTATTTCTTCTAAAGTTTTGTCCAAATCCTTTTTCTCTTCTTTAACTTCTACTCTTGTTTCATGTAAACCAGGACGTATAAGTTCTTTTTCTAATATCATTATTTTTTCGTCCATTTTCGCTATACTCTCTGCAAGGAGTTTTTTATTTTCTTCTATCAAAACTTCTATTTGTTTTTGCACTGTAATAGCGTTTTTAACGAAAAAAATTATAGATTTCATATCATTGAGAATACCCAATATATCTTTATATCTTTCTAATTTCACAAACAGAGGCACTGTTTTCTCTTTTTTCTCTATTGCTGACTCTTTTTGAGAATCCTTGGTTTCTACTATTTGCTTTACTTCAAAATCCATGGTTTCCTCCTTTTTTCTTTTTAACAGAACCATACCATCCGTTAGAATAGTTTATGGTATTTGATTTAATTAAAAGTTTTGCAAAATGCGCTGGGCGGGATTTGAACCCGCGCCACGACCGTTCAGCTTATTATTGGCAGGGTTCTACGCTTAAAGCTTCGTATCCTAGACCAGGCTAGACTACCAGCGCTTGTTTAAATCATTTAAAGTTAATGAATAATTTAAATGTTCATTGTATTTAATTAAATTCTTCTATCCATCGATTTTTACTATGTTATCCACAAAGTTTTGTAGATTTTATTCAAAAAACTAATTTTAAAATAAAAAGCAACAAATATTTATTTTAGATTTATTTATGATGATAAGAGATAAAATTTTGACTTTGATTTTGAGTATTTTGTTTTTGTCATTTGCTATCGTTCAGGCGTTTGATTTTAACGAGTTTGTGACAGGCATCTTAGATTTTTTTAAGGGTTTATTCGGATCAAAAAAAGCATCATTTGCGATATCTACTCACATTACTACTCGCCCACCCACAACCACAGCACCACCAACCACCACCACTTCACAACAATGTCTACCTATAGGACTTTTAGTTACACCTTCAACGGTAAGCATAGGAAATCAACTAACTATACAAGCAGTCTCTTATTATCCCTATGTTTGGGTAAGAATTCGTAACGCCGAAAATAATAATGAAGAAATACCTGGAACTGTTTGTAATAACTGTTTTGAGTGCACAGATTGTTCATCACCAGCACCCTATGTATGGACTTGGAGACCTATAGCAACTTCTCAAGGTTCCTATCAAATTTATTTTATTGGAAGTCTTGTTGACCCACCAAATCCGAACTCTTGGTTTCCTTCTAATGTAGTAAGTTATAGTATAGTTACTACACCCGGCACTACTGCACTCACCCACCACCCAAACACCGCCTCATCCAACAACCACCTTGACAACCACACCACCCACCACCCAAACTACAACTACGACCTTAACCACAACAAAAATCACAACAACAATTCAAATTAGCAAAACAGATAAAAATGTAGAAGTAATTTTCAATATAATTAAATTCATAATTTTAGTTGTCGTACTCTCTATATTCGGCTTTTTAGTTAGAAGAAAACCAAAAAACAAAAAAGAACAATTAAATAAGGAGTTTGAAAATTTGATGAAAAAAATTCCGCCAGAAAGATTAAATGAATTTGAAATGGATATCCGTATGATTAGATTGGCATTAAACAATGACTTGTATGAAACTGCTAAAAGACATATTGATGAGTTAAAGAGGAAGCTGAATTCAATGAATATTAAGTAAAGGTTTTCTAAGAAATTTTGTGTAAATCAGTTAAATATTTTAGATTTTCATAAAAATCAGATCACATAATTGTTTCAAATTCCCACAAGCATTATTTATTAGCAAGTTTGTCTGGTTAAATAAATTTAATTGACTTAATTAATCTAGTTATTACAAATATTTTCACTTCATTTTCCTATTATTTGAGATGCCCGCCTTTCAGTCGAATATGATAAAAATTTACTAGTTTCAAACAGCTTTATTTTCTCGCTTTAAAAATAATATTTCAGATGTGTCATCGTTTAATGTTTGAATAATTATCTTACTCAGGATGTTGGAGAAACCATTATATTCTTGTTAATAGAAGTCATTTTTTAATCTATTATACCTATATTTCCCTAATAGGAGGATTTCTATATGGCTTAAAAATTTAAACCCTTCTAAAAATTATGTTAATTATATAAAAAGCTGGAGTCGCCTAACCTGGTATGGCACAGGCCTGGAGAGCCTGCGGGCGAAAGCCCTTGCGTGTTCAAATCACGCCTCCAGCGCTTTTAATCTTCTTTGTCCATAATAAAAATAAAGGGGCAGTAGTATAGCTTGGTCTAGTACTCCAGCTTGGGGTGCTGGCAACCCGAGTTCAAATCTCGGCTGCCCCACAAAACAGTTGATGCTCTAATAATGATATTTTTTCTTACACACCTTCCACAACTTTCATTATTTCTTCAAATTTAATTACCCCTTCTCTTATTAATTTGGGAGGATAAGAAGATATATCAACTATAGTAGATGGTAATTTGAATTCACATTCACCTTTGTCTATAACTAAATCAACCTTTCTTTTTACTTCCTCATCAATTTCTTCAACTCTTGTAGGATGTTTTTTTCCAGGCAAACTAGCAGAAGTTGAGGTTATTGGTTTACCAAAATTTCTCAATAATTCTAAAACAAACTCATTCTTAGGAATTCTTATCCCTATTTTTATTCCTCCTTGATAAATTCTTTCATCTATACTCTTGTCTCTTAAGCTTAATAATAGCGACAAAGGCCCCGGCAAATATTTTTTTGCAAGAGCGTCTGCATACTTGTTCCACCACACATATTTTTTTGCCATTTCAACACTAGAAACAGCAACCAATATAGGTGTAAACTTATCCTTTTTTATTTCAAATATCCTATTAACAGCAGAATGATTTGTCGCATCTGCACCCAACCCATATACTGTTTCAGTAGGATAAATTATTACTCCACCCGTTTTAAGCACACGGAGAGCTTTATTTATCAAAATTTCATCCTTCATAACAACTCTAATTTTACTTTTTGTTCTTTTTTTGTTTTTGTACACTAGTTGGTTGATGTTTTATTTTCGCTAACTGATCGACAAGTTTTTCGGCAGGAGTTTTTAATATTTCTTCAACCTTTGTTGGTGTGAAGCCAGATTGCTTTACTAATTCTTCTATTTCACTCATCTCTTTTCTTATTCTTGCCAAGCTTTTACAAGCTCTAAACTTGTAGAAAGCTGCTGTTTCATCATCAACACCCCAACCAACAGCATCAAACCTATCTATCTCGTTAACAAAATCTTTTAGCTTTGCTTTTGCCTTTGAATAAAGGTCAAGCAATTCAAACACTTCAGCACTATTTAGATTAATCTTAGAAACCATTGTTTTAAACTCTTTTACCCTCCTTTCAATATCCTCTGCTTCCAAGTCTATTTTTATACACAGATTTTCAAGTGTCATGTTTTTCGAAGGCAAACTTTCCTTTGGCATCAAACTTTCCAAGTCTTTTAGTTCTGCCTCCACATCTAATTTTTCAAGCTCTGGAACACTTTCTACATTTTGCAAACTTTTTGTTTCTTCTGGCTCTACTGTTTTGCTTACAACTTCTTCAGTTAAGCTTTTTGCTGTTTCAACAACCTCTGGTGGTGGCAATTCCAAGCTCTCTTTTTTTCGCTTAAACAAGCCAAACATAATTAATTTTATTCTTTTTTTACTTTAAATAAATTTTCGACAAGATATTTTCCCTAAAAAAGTTCTAATTATTTCCTCCATCATTATTGCGGTAGAACTCTATAACGCTACAATAATATGATCATTCAAACTTAGCTGGTGAAAATATTTTCTGATAAAGATCTCTATAAATCCAACTAATAATATTCTTCTTTATCGACAGCAAAGTTTTATTATGTCTCTATTCCCTAATATAGGGTTTGTGAGCAAACTTTTCAAAAATTTTTATTTGTTTAAAATTTATATCACTCCCCATAAAAAACTATAAGCACCCTTTATTGCCATAAGAATGCCCACGAAAAACGCAGCTTTTTTGCACATCTCGCCTATAACTGGGATAGGAATTAGTGCAATAAACACAGCAGCCAATATATCTACTAAGCCCATCCAATCAAAGTAGTAGCCTGCAG
>JANXDN010000048.1 GCA_025058005.1 Candidatus Aenigmatarchaeota archaeon | reverse complement strand
GGGATTGAAATTTACCATATCATTTTATGAATGCAGTTGGATGATTATACCAAAAGTTGTAATGTGGAATATTATCGCTTAATTAAATTAAAATGGTGGTGTTTGAAAGAGAACAACATCTACCACTCTGCTACTAATATACCATTAAAATTTTTACCTTTAAAACTCCACAACCATCCCAATAAACTTTAAATTTCTTTCCATTAAAAGGTTATAAATTTTACTTACCTTAAAGTAATTATATGAACGAAAAAACCATCCAAGATATTTTTGACATAAGTCAAACATTTGCCTCGGGAAAACGTCTTTTGCTGCTATTTATCTTGCAAAGTGAACCTATGGGTTATACAATGATAACAAAGTGGTTTGAGAGAATGGGCATACCGATAGGTAGCAGCGAAGTCTACAAGCACTTAAATTGCTTGCTAGAAAACGGCTTTATAACAAAAAAAGGCAATTCTTATGTGCTTACATTAAGAGGATTAAAGGCAATAGAAGCAGCGATGGACATAATGAACACTCCGCCAAAAATTCCAGAACTAAAACTAAGCTTCAAAACAGAAAAATAAATAAACAAAGAAAACTAAAGTGATTATGATGATTCAACAATGGAAAAATTATTGGCGAAATTATAGCACTCCTAATCCGCTTTCCAAGCTAATGAATGTGTGGGTTCTTGTAACATTATTAATCTTGCTTGTTGTTGGCTTGAGCGGTTATTCCATAAAAACCGGAAATTATGTTAAAGTTTTAGAAACCAACGTCACAACCTTACAATCCGATTTATCAAACTGTTTGAACATAAGAGATCAATATAACTCTGACTTGGAAACATGCAACATAAACCTGCAAAACAAAATTTCTTCACTCACAAACTGCCAAACAGAAAGAAACAACTTGGACAGTAAGCTAAATATTTGCACAAGGGATTTAACAAAATGTGAAGACAACTACGATCAATTAAATGAAAAATACCAATCACTCTCAGACAAATATGACGATTGTAAAGACGATTTAGAAAGAGCGACAAGAGATAAAAATAACTTGCAGTCAAATTTTGACCAATTAAAAGCAAACTACATAAGCGATTATGTCGGTAGTTTTTGTTGCTTGAGATTCAAAAACACCAACACCTCAAAAACATACTATATCTTTGCCAATAACGACATAGTATGCTTTAACACAAGCACAAGCGGAGCAATTGAATATTCATGTTAATCTTTTTTACAATTAACATTCAAACAAAATGAAAATGGCCTTTTGCCTTTGGTTTTTATAATTACTATAGGCGAACTACATTTTTTACACAATTTTTCGGTGAAGTGAATATTGCCTTTTTGCGGAAGAGGCGAAGAAAAATCGCACCCGTTTTTATAATTGCTACAACCGACAAATCTCTTGCCAGAAGATTTTGATTTTATTATCAGTAAATCGTTGTCACATTTTGGACACTTGCCAACAAAATTCATTTCTTTAATTGTTGACTTGTATTTTTCGGCTAAAAACTCTCCTATTTTGCTCTCATTTTCTCTAAATTCTTCTAATATACTTGACAAAACATCCTTAGCCTCTTTAATAACATCCTGCATCTCTTTCTTTCTCTCTCTTATCATTTCCATTTCTTCTTCGAATTTAGCAGTCAACCCCACATCAATTATTTGTGGACAATACTTTTCCAAAGCTTCTGTTACGGCTAAACCGAAACTAGTGACTTTAATGCTTTTACCTTTAATATATCCTCTATCGTAAAGCGTTTGCAAAATTTGCGCTCTAGTTGCCTTTGTTCCCAAATTATTTTTTTCCATTTCTTTCAAAATAGACGCTTGTGTATATCTTTCAGGCGGTTTTGTCTCTTTTTCTAACAAAAAAATTTTTTGAGCAAACACCTCCCCTTTTTTAACTTCAGGTAACTCTATTTCTTTAGCCTCAACAAAAGGATAGTATTTTAGCCAGCCTAAACCAATAGTTGTGTAACCAGTAGCTATGAATTTATGAGAGTTTATGTCAAACGCTATCTTTACCACTTTTCTTAAAGCATTATCACCAAACACAGCAAAAAATCTTCTCACAATTAACTCGTAGAGTTTTTTTTCTTGAGGATTAAGACTTTCAATATTTGGGGGTTGTGTTGTCGGATAAATAGCTGGGTGCGCTGGATCTTCCTTCGTTCCTTCTTTGGGTTTGAGCACACTCTTTTTTAACAACTCTTCAGCGTCTTTTTCAAACATATTTATTTTCTTTAAAGCAAGCAAAATACTTTTATATCCTATTTTTTCAGGTAATTTTTGGCTACTAGTTCTTGGATAAGAGATATAGCCTGCCGTATAAAGGGATTCTGCTATCGATAAAGTTTGAGCTGGAGAAAATCCGAAACACCTATAAGCTTCTGTTTGTAGAGCTGTTGTATCAAAAGGCACGGGTGGAGAGAGTTTTGTCTCCTTACTTTTAACATCAGCCACCACAGCCTCTTTACCTTTACACTCTTCATAAATTCTTTCGGCTTCTTGTTTTGCAAAGATCTTGCCTTTTTCATAAACAGCAACAATTTCTTTTTTTGCTAGCACATGAGACTCCAACTCCCAATAAGGTGTGGGAACGAAACTTGCTATTTCTTTTTCTCTCTTAGCCAACAAATGCAGTGTTGGTCCTTGCACTCTTCCGGTAGAAACTATAGCAAATCCACCTTTAACACTTCTCATAGAAATTGTCAGAGCCCTTGTTGTATTAATGCCCCATAAAAAATCTAAATAATGTCTTGTTAACCCTGCTTCGGCTTGACCAAAATCTATATGCTCCATCATATTCTCATAAGCTTCTATCAAGTCAGGTTTTGTTAAAGTGGAGAATTTCATTCTTTTAGCATCTTCCCTGCCGAAAACAAACCTCAATATATTGTAGCCTATGACTTCGCCCTCTGTGTCATAATCACAACATACAACAATCTCTTCAGCGTTTTCAAACATCTTTAGATTCTTATAATAAGGTAAAGAAAACGCTGACTCTTTTCTTTTGAAAGCTGGAACCCACTCCATTTCAAACACAGGATAAGACCATTTTTTTTCTTTTGCATCTAGTACAAATAGATGACCTACTGTTGGCACGCATACATGTTTTTTTCCATTCCTATAAAACTCGAACCAATAAACATTATTATTGCTTTTTTTACTTATCTCTCCTTCCGATAGAGCTTGAGCTATTTTTAAAGCTGCCTGAGGTTTTTCTGCTATCAAAAGCACGAAATTTGACATAAATCTATTTTTTTGTTTTAATTTTAATTGATTTTCTTCAAAATCAAACATGTCTAACAATTATTCCTGCTAAAATAGTTATATATGCGCATAGACAATATTACAAAAATGAGACTTTGGTCTTTACATCCAAAATATCTTGACAGGAAGGGTTTGTTGGCACAGTGGAGAGAGGGTTTGTTGGCAAAAAAAGTTTTAGAAGGTAAAACAAAAGGTTATAAAAATCACCCTCAATTGCAAAGATTTAAAAAATATTCTCACCCTTTGAATGCAATAAATTCTTTTCAAAGTTACACATTAAAAGAAGCTCAAAGAAGAGGATATAATTTTGACAAAAGTAAGATAAAAATAATTTACTTGAAAAATGTTATACCTGTTACCAATGGACAAATAAAGTATGAATTTTCTCATTTAATGAAAAAATTGATGGAAAGAGATGTGAAAAAATTTGAAGAATTAAAAAACGTCAAAAAGATAGAGGTTAACCCGCTTTTCAAAATAATAAAGGGAGATATTGAAGACTGGGAGAAAATTACTCTATAACGGCTGGAGATTCCTTAAATGATAACTCTAATAAAGAAATCCTTTCTTCTAAAACTTTAATTCTCTCCAGCAATTCTAACAAATTTTTATCTGGAGTTAAAAGCTTGCTCTTCAATTCTTCAATTATTCTATTTGACTCAAACTCTGTTGTTGTTTTCGGTTTTTCTATAAGAAGTTTAATTTTATCCATTTCACCTTTGAGCTTTTCCAACTCAGACTTTAAAAATAACAAGTCTTGAGACTTTTTACTCCACTCATAATTTGTTTTTTGTATAACCCTATACATGGTTTCTATTTCTAATTTAGCTTTATCAATTTCTTTC
>JANXDN010000047.1 GCA_025058005.1 Candidatus Aenigmatarchaeota archaeon | reverse complement strand
CGGCTCTTATAGCTTTTCCGAAAACGAACTCTCTTGATTCTTTTACCGACATAGCGGTCGTATTTAACATCACATCTTCTCCATATCTCCAATAATTTCTATAGTCTTCATATTCTTGAAAAATTCCTCTTATGTAATAATACGGTATACGAATGGGTCTGTTGCCTTCAATTAAAACATAAAATATATCTTGCAAAGAAAAATTTGCATATTTAGAAAAATCTAAAAGATTAGGTCGGTTAGAAATCACAGAAACAGGAGGTTTTTCATAGTCAAAAAAATCAATCAAAAACTTATAATTTGTTTTTACATCTTCAAAAATTTTATAATTACACTAGCTATGCAAACTAATATTATCAATAAAACCCGTGCTTTTCAAATATTCATCTTTTTCTCCTGTTAAACCATCGACTACCTCAACTGTACCGTCGCTTAAAACTAATATCCAAAATGGATAAAACGCTGTTTTTTTATCGACAGCATCTGGGTTAAAAATGTCTAAAATCTTTGGTATAATTTCTTTCTTGACTTTTGGCTCTATAACTTCTCCTGTGTATTTGTATGATAACGGTGCTTCTTGTATTTGTTTTTCAAGTATTTCTTCAAAATTCACCTTTAGATTGCTTTTAAATAGCATACCGTCCATTAAAACAATGTTTTTCTTTTTCAAAAAACTCAAAATATCCATTAATTCCTCCTCTTTTATCTTTAATCGCTTGCTTATAGTGTTAAAATCCGTGCTTCCATAACTTGTCAAGAAGATTGCTACAGCTTTTTGCTTCGTATCCAACTCCAACAGTTTTGTAAAACCTCCTGTTCTTTCCAACAAATTATTGTTCAAATACACCAATTCACCCGTCATTCCGTCAACAAAAATATTATCGATCTTATCCCCTTCTGTGGTTTTGAATTTGCATTTTAAATAATACAATGGATAATAGATTAACTTAATTCTCTCGATATCCTTGGAAGCAATTTTTTTCACATCCTCTTCAAAAAATTTGGGATAAAAGTAAAGTATGTTGCCTGACTCTTGCTCTTTGAATTTCTCCGATAAAGAAGCTGGTGCACCGCCATGCTCAGTCTTCTTTATTCTCACATTAACAAGTAAAGGTTGTTCTATTAAACCGACAACACAAGCGGTGCCAATAGGCAAAATTTTTATTTGAGACTCCAAACCCTTGGTTATTCCTTCGACAGAATCGCTTATAGATTTCAAGTCATTTGGATTTGTTATTCTCAAAAATATTTGGGTTGTGCATTGTGAAAGAACGTTTTTGTCAATTCTTGCCGGTCTCTGTGTAATAACACACAAACCCATTCCAAACTTTCTTCCTTCAGAAGCAATAGTTCTGATGACTCTGGAAGATATTGCTTCACCAAAACTTCTTTCCGGCGCAAAATTGTGAGCTTCTTCTATGATGAATATAAAAGGTGGTATTTTATTCATTTTTCTTGCAAAAAACAAATCCTTCGCAAGCTTGTAAACTACTAGTTGCTGTATATCTGGTTCTATGCCTTTTAAATTGATTATACTTATTTTTCCTTTTTTAACTAAATCTTGTGGGGTTATGTAGCCAAAAACATCAAAAAGACCAGTGGATTTTATTAAATCTAAGACGGGGATAACAGTCCATTTTGAGGGAGACTTGTTTTTCATGACTTCTCTTTTCAGCTCATCGAGCGTATATTCTTGTTTTTCTGATTCTGTTACAGCTGTATAGATGATGCTCAATTGTGTGGGAGAGAGTTTGAAAGGAAGCATGTCTAAAATTTCTTGATGAGTTAATTTGCCTCTTAATTTTAATCTCCTTGCACCTTCTGTCAAGTTTTTATCTAAGCAATAGATTTCTATATTTTTTGAATATCCTTTTGGCTCTATATCAAAAATTGGCATATATTTTATTTCTTCTTGTTTTTTGTTAGGATTTCTTAAAGTCAAATACTCTCCATGTGGGTCTATCACAACTGCAGGAATTTCATTTTCAATAAATTCTTCGAGTAACACACCTGCTAAATAAGACTTGCCAAAGCCAGATTTTGCCAAAATAGCAAGATGTTTTGTCATGAGTAATTTTGGGTCCAAGTAGACCTTTAACTTTTCTGAACCATCTAATATGCCTACGTATAAACCATCATTCTTTAATCCTAAAACTTTTTTTATTGAGGCATCATCGGCTTTGTAAACATAGCTATTTGGCTTAAAAGGTATCCTAGGCATCTTAACCCCATCTTTATCAGCATAACCAATTACAGAAACAGTTGCAATAGTTTGAGTTTCTTGTTGGATTATATCATCTATTCTACCTAAAACCCAATGCCTCTCTGGGTCTCGAGTAGCTACAAAATCCATCTTTCTAATTATGCCTGTCACTTCGAAATTATAGCTTTCTGGGGAAGTTTTGCCTATTATTTTGCCGACAAGCATATCATAATTTATATTGTCATTAAAAGATTAACCTTTTGGAGGCGGTGGTTCTGGACTACCTGGAGGTATCTCTGGAGGCCCTGGGGGTCCAGGAGGAGCTGCGGCACAGCCACAATTGTTGGGTGGTGGGTTGGTTGTAGTAATATAGCCTGGACAAACACCGCGAATTTCATTAGCAAAATATGCTGTAACTTTGTAGATTAAATTTTGTGCCTCTGGTGATGCTTCCAAAGGAAGAGCATATTTTTTGTCGACACAAGTAAATGTAATTTTTGCTTTATATTTTATCGTTTTTTTACTTACTAAGCAATTCCACTGTGTTATAGTTGTGGTAACTGTTTGTGCTCTAGCTAAACCATGAAGAAGATTACCTGCACACAAGTCTTCTTCATTATCAAATTCGCAGCTAAAACAGTCCTCATTAACCCATCCACCACATGATATTTCATCTTTACAGCTACTGTCCTCGATATTTAAAACACAATTTTCTAATCTTCCTTCACATTCTATAAATTCATCGTTGAATATTTGGTCTAATTCTTTAACGCCATTTAATATACTTTCTCTTGTACAAAGGTATAATGGTCTACAGTTTTCACAATTACTATTACATTGTATGTTTTGGCACCCGCATATACTGCTGTCCTGAAGACAACCACATATGTTTTCAAAAGCACGCGTAGTTTCTGCCCATCTTTTAAAACCGCTATAAATCAACCAAAACCTATTTCTCACAATAGTTTCGTCTTTTATTTCATTGCTTTCTTGAATAAAATTATCTCCATACTTTATCTTTATTTGGCTGCCATACTCACTTACATTAAACTCTTCGTTATATTTTCCACTCATTAAGTCATTCTCGTTTATATCAAAACTTATGCAAGTTGACTTTGATATTTCCAAGTTTAAATTTGGGTCATCAAATTTTACTTGCTGTAAGTATTCGTTAAAAGTAGTGTTAGTTAATATCTCGATATCATGAAGTAATATTCTAAAATTTGGTGGAGAAGGTTGATTGCAATAAAATGTTCTGCTTCTTGAAGCATCGAAACTGAGAGCTTTGTGAACTGAAAGTTGTAAAGCATTTCTACTAAAACTTTTAATTATATCCACATAACTGTTAATTTTATCGATCTCACTTGAAGAAACAGTTCTTGTTTTTAAAGAAAATTGATTATAAGTATTTAACATCCATAGTACTATGGAAGCTGCGACTATGCCAACTATGATTATTATGCTAGTTTGACCAGACATACAAATATCCTTTTTCTACTTTATTATTTTGTGAAGGGAGAGGTATTAAAATTTCTATTGCTTGATAACCTTCAGAGGGCTTTTTAAAACCTAAGTAAATGTCTCTAACCTCAAAACCCCAACTATTTCCAAAATATTCTGAGAAATATTGTGTAACCATTTTATCGCAATCCACAAAAGGATAATAATCTCCAAAATAAACAGGATTTCCGTTCACTAATCTATAGCCTAGTAAAACCACATAACTTGTGCTAACTCCAGGAACTTTGGTATAATAAAATCCGTATACGGCTTTTTTAGCTGCCTCATATCTAGAATGAGCTTCAATCAATTTCTGCGTAGATTTTTGTGGGGAAGAAATCATGAAATATGATATTAAAAACACTACCAAAACAATTACAACTAAAATAATGAGATTTATTATTTCGCTAGTTTGTCCCTTCATACAACCACTTTAACTGTCATTCTATCTGAAGAAACTTCCAAGTGATAGGTTCCGGGGTTTAATGGAGTAAATTCTATTTCTTTTTTACACTCTATGGATT
>JANXDN010000046.1 GCA_025058005.1 Candidatus Aenigmatarchaeota archaeon | reverse complement strand
AGTGATAGAAATGAATAACGTTCTTAATAATCATAATCTCTTAAAATTAATAGGAAATACACCCATAGTAAAGATTAATTCATATAATATTTTTGCTAAGATGGAAAACCTAAATCCATCTGGATCTGTTAAAGACAGAATTGCAAAATATATGATAGAAAAAGCTGAAGAAGCTGGTTTATTAAAACCAGGAATGACTATAGTTGAGCCTACAAGTGGAAATACAGGGATAGCATTATCGCTTGTATCTTCAGTAAAAGGATATAATTTTATTGCTGTTATGCCAGAATTTGCAAGTAAAGAAAGAATAAAAATAATGAAACATTACGGAGCCAAAGTCATTTTAACACCAAAAGAAAAAGGTATGAAAGGTGCTGTTGAAAAAGCTATGAAATTGGCAAAAAAGATGAACGCTTTTATGCCAAATCAGTTTGAAAATGAAAATAATATTCTTGCACATAAAGAGACTACAGGTAAAGAAATCTTAAGACAAGTGAAACGTGTTGATATCTTTGTAGCTGCTGTTGGAACTGGTGGCACATTAATTGGTGTTGCAAAAGCATTAAAAGAGAAAAATAAAAATGTTAAAATTATCGCTGTAGAACCACATAGTTCACCATTATTATCTAAAGGGAAAATGGGATTCCATAAAATAGAGGGAATAGGTGAAGATTTTGTGCCAAAGATAGTTGAAAAAAATTTAGATTTAATTGATGATATTATTACAGTTAGAGATGGGCAAGCAATAGAAACATCGAAAAAATTATCAAAAATGGGATTATTTGTAGGTATATCATCTGGAGCTAATGTGTTTGCATCATTAAAAGTAGCTAAAAAATTTAAGAATAAAAATATCGTCACCATTTTGCCTGATAGTGCTGATAGATATTATAGTACAGATCTTTTCAAATAGTGATGTTAATGGAAATAAAATTATTCAACACAATGGGTAGAAAAAAACAGATATTTAGACCATTAAAGGATAAAAAAGTCAGAATGTATAGCTGTGGTCCTACTGTTTATGACTATGCGCATTTAGGTCATTTTAGAGCATATGTTTTCGTAGACATATTGAAAAGGGTGTTGAAATACAATAAATACAAGGTTAAACATGTGATGAACATCACTGATGTTGGCCATTTAACTTCTGATGCTGACACAGGAGAAGATAAAATGGAAGTTGGGGCAAAGAGAGAAGGAAAGTCTGTATGGGAAATTGCAGAATTCTATACAAAAGACTTTTTTAGTGCTATGGAAAAGTTAAACGTGCAAAAACCCGACATAATTTGTAAAGCCACTGATCACATAAAAGAAATGGCGGAAATGGTGCAAAAAATAATTGATAATGGTTATGCATATATCATTTCTGACGGCATATATTTCGATACCAGCAAGCTAAAAGATTATGGCAAACTAGCTGGTTTTGATCCGAAGCAATTAAAAGCGGGCGCGAGGGTAGAAGTCAACGAAGAGAAAAAGAACCCTAATGATTTTGCATTATGGAAGTTCACACCTAAAGGACAAAAAAGGCAAATGGAGTGGGAAAACGAATTTTACTTTAAACCTGAACAAATAGATTTGGCAAAAGTTACTGCGTATGCAAAAGAAAATCCAAACATAAAAATAGAAAAGGTAAGGTCGAAGTTTAAGCTAACAGTTAAAGGTTTTCCTGGTTGGCATATAGAGTGCAGCGCTATGAGCATAAAGTATTTAGGTAAGGTTTTTGATATTCACACAGGTGGCATCGACCACATACCGGTTCATCATACAAATGAAGTAGCTCAATCAAAAGCTGCTTTAAAAAAGGAAAGTGTAAAGTTTTGGATTCATAACGAGTTCGTGCTTGTAAACAACCAAAAAATGAGCAAGTCTTTACAAAACTTTTATACAATGCATGATATTTTGAATAAAGGTTTTGATCCCCTAGCTTTGAGATATCTTTTCTTGACGGCACATTATAGATCCAAGGTTAACTTCACATGGGAATCTTTAAACGCAGCACAAAACGCATACAATTCTTTAAAAGCAAAAATAGCGTCTTTGGATTTGAATAAAAGGGGTGGAAATAAAAAAGTTAAAGAGTATAAGAAAAGGTTTTTGGAAATTATAAACAATGATTTGGATACACCACAAGCAATTGCTTTAATGTGGCAAGTGTTAAAAGATGAAAATTTGGGAGACAAACAAAAATATGAGCTTGTGTTGGATTTTGACAGTGTTTTTGGTTTGAAATTGAATGAAGCAAAAAAAGAAATACCGAAAGAAATAATAGATCTTGCTGAGATGAGGTTAAAAGCAAGAAAAGAAAAGAATTGGAAGTTAGCTGATGAAATAAGAGAAAAAATAGAAGCAAAAGGCTATAAAATAGAAGATACAGAAGATGGTTATAGGATTTTTAAACTTTGAAAATCCTTGAAAATATTTTTTCAAACAGAGAAGGCTCTTTGTAATTTTCACCTATGAGATAGGCTGCTATTTTGAAAATTTCTATGCTTGCTCTGCTCATTTGATTATATGCCACAAGTGGTGTCTTGTTTGACAAACTTTCAGAAAATTCAAATGAAAAAGGTATTTGACCTATTACTTCTATATCTACAGTTTCTTCTATTTCTTTTTTTGTTAGCTCGAATTTTTTTCCTGTAACTTTGTTAACAATTACGCCTAAGCATCTTACATTCATTTGTTGTAGAATATTTTTTGCTTTGAGTATATCTGTAACTGAAGGCAACTCAGGTGTGGTTAGTAGTAAAGCTTCTTCGCATGCTCTTATGGCAGACAAAGCTTCCTTGCCAAAGCCTGGAGCAGTGTCTAAGAAAACAAAATCACTATGTGTCAGAGAATTTTGCAATTTCTCTCTTATTTCAAATATGTTTATGCCTACGAGATCTGAGAGATTTAAGGAAGCTGGTAGGATGTTGACTCCAGTAGCATGCTGATAGGTTACATCGTTTATTGCTACATCACCTTTTAAAAAATCGTTAAATGTTTTTGGATAAAAGAAAATGCCGAAATGCATGCCTAAATGAGAGGTTGTGAGATTGCAGTCGACTGCGGTAACTTTTTTGGCAAACTTTAAAGATAAAGCTACACTCAAGTTGGCTGTGATAGTTGTCTTTCCCACACCACCTTTTCCTGATATTATGCCGATTGTTCTTGTCATGTCAATTTATTTTTGGTTATATGGTTTTATAATTATTATTTTAGTGATAATAATAGGTTTAACAAATCCCCCAATTTAAAATTTTAATTTCTTGTATAGTTGGTTTTGTTTGAATCATGAAAACAATATATAATACAAAAATTTTAGCTTTGAAACATTTTTGGGAATTTGTAAAAAATCACGCAACTTGCAAATATTTTTTAATAGCATGTTTTATCATTTCCTTTGGTGGATAGGGATATTGCTTACCTTTGTAAAAATATACTCTGCAACCGCAATTGCATTCTTGTTTCACAAATTCTGTGGCTTGCTTGCTCTTTCTAGCATGTTCCTCACATGGTAGACATTTCGCCTTCACTATATCTTCTTGAATATCCCTTCCATTAATTCTAACAGTTGGAGAGCCGACAAAGTGATATCTTTTTGCTTTTTCAGACGAATCGATCAAAATTTCTTTAACATTTGCCTTTATTCCAAGTTCTTTCAAAGTTTCTTTTATTAACTCTTTTGTCTTTAAACACCACGGACAATCCAAAATGTATAAAATTTCTATATCCATAGCTATTAAATTAAAATTCTTGGATTTATATTTATTCACAAAAAAATTTCACACTCATCCCAACAATTTTTCTTCAATCCTTATAAACTCATTTATCTTACAAATCCTCTCCCCACTTATTCCTATTTTTGCTAGCTCACACTCCAATCCCACACCCAAATGCGCAATCAACGCATCTTCTGTCTCCCCTGATCTATGCGATATAACTGTGATAATATCATGTCTTTTAGCATACTCAACCACCCTTTTAACATCAGTTATTGTGCCGATTTGGTTCGGCTTTACAATTACAGCATTCACCGCTTCTCTCTTAACAGCTTGCTCAAGCCTATGTAAGTTTGTCGCTGTCAAATCATCTCCACATATCAAAACATCTTTAGTATTTCTTTTCAAGCTTGCAAACAATTCAAACTCATCCTCTTCAAAAGGATCTTCAACATACTTTAAGTTGTATTTTGCTATTAGCTTTGCTATAAAACTATACTGTTGTTTTGCATTTCTTTTATTATAATTTCCTGCAACAT
>JANXDN010000045.1 GCA_025058005.1 Candidatus Aenigmatarchaeota archaeon | reverse complement strand
TCATCTTCATTAATCTTAGATTTTGTTAAACCTAAAAAGCTATTCAATTCATCTATTTTTCCTAAAATCTCAACTCGTAAATCATCTTTCCACACTCTTCTACCTATTAAATCTGTTTTTCCCTCATCTCCTAAACCAATCTTAGGCTTCACAAATAAAGTATGGTTTTCAAACAAATTAAATATTCGCCGCAACATCAACTATTTTGTCTATTTTCACAACTTTTTCCAAATCTTCAGTAGATATTTCTATCCCATAATACAAATCCCCAGAACCAAAATTTATTTTCTTTGTTTCAAATACTGTTCTATCAACAAGAATGGGTAATTTTTCTATCAAAATTGGACACACTTCACCGGGCTCAAAGAATAATTGCTCTTTAAGCTCGTGCTCATTCAAAAATCTACACTTTCTTGCATTTAACTCTTTTAGCAACTTTTTATTATCAATCCTGTAAACACCCGGCAACATTACAGCAAAATAACTATCATCTGCCTTTACTATCAGAGTTTTAATTATTTCTCTTGGATCAACATCATACAATCTTGCAACATCTTCAGAGGTTCTTGCTATACCAGCAAACTCTAAAAGCCTATATTTAACTCCTTTTTCTTTTAGTTTGCTCAAAGCTTTTAATAACTTTTCATTCAAACCCATACACCATCTTTTATGATGGTTTTGCCGTCAACAATTAAAGTGGGTTTTGTTATTATGCCGTCTTGATGAAACTGCACTTTATTCTTTCCACCAAAAGATACATTATTGCCTAAGGCTATATGCATGGTGCCAAAGACTTTTTCATCTTCTAAAACATTTCCTATTATTTTTGCTTTAGGATTTGTGCCTATGCCTACTTCTGCGATTATTCTTGCCTTTTTTCCGATCTCATCTACTTCTTTTTTTAGTTTTTCGCCTTGAATATTTTTAACAAAACTATTCTCTATTTCCAAAACAATATTTTCGCCAAATCTACCCATTTTATCTATTACTGCTATACCATTAACAGAAAGG
This sequence comes from Candidatus Aenigmatarchaeota archaeon, assembly GCA_025058005.1. Lineage (GTDB taxonomy): Archaea > Aenigmatarchaeota > Aenigmatarchaeia > CG10238-14 > CG10238-14 > JAHLMN01. Next base: position 3,269 of record JANXDN010000045.1, on the reverse strand, counting down.
TCATTTGGTGAAGTGCACACCTCTCCTGCTGGTAAATTGCCGAAATTTCCAGGTTTATGATACAAACCTTCATCTATATCAATAACATAATCTCCTATTTCCATAGTTAGCTCTGTTCCGTTTGCACTTTTTATTTCAAATTTGTTCGCATTTTTTATTTTATTAAACATTTTTACGCATAACCTTTTCACTAAATTATAATCAGCTGTCAAACCACCTTCAACAAAAGAAAATTCTGTAATTCCTGGCATAGAAGCAATTCTTGCCCCTGCCTTGCATGCCTGCCTCCTCGCTTTAGTATGACTCAAAGATTTTGAGGTAATTAAAAATTCTACTTCAAATTCTTTCATCATTTTAGCAATTCCTTTTTCTGGTTCTTGCCCGTTTCTTTCTAAGGGTTTTATTTGCAACACAGTTGTTTTTGCTTTTTGTTTTTTGCAAGCTTCCTCTATATATCTTGGCAACAAAACATTCATTTTTTCATCTGTAATTATCAAAACACTTTCTCCTTTTTTTATTTTCATGCATTGTTTTACAGCTATTATAGCACCTAAAGGTAAATTCATCTTTTTACCCTTTTTCTCAACTCTTTCCATTTGTTGAACAACCCTTCAGCGGCTTCGACAACTTTATCCTCGCTCACATTTAACATTTCCGAAGCTTGTCTTAGCAAATCCGCCTTTTCTCTCAAATATTTTTCGGCTATTTCACCAGAACAAAATTCTATTCTAACAACACCATCTTGAATTCGTTTGGTTTTAATAATAGTTATATACCCCACTTCCTTCGTCCTATCTACATGAGTTCCGCCACAAGCTTGACTATTTAAGTTGCCTATGGAAACTATTCTCACTTTTTTATTTGGCACATATCCTCCTTGATAAATTGTAAAGCCAAACTTGTTTTCAGCATCTGTTCTATCATACCACTCTTTTTTCACAGGCAAATTTTTTTCCACAATTTCGTTTGCTATTCTTTCTATTTCTTTTACTTGTTGTTCGCTTAAATTTTCAAAGTGTGTTATGTCTATTCTTGCTTTTTCAGTTGTTTTTTCTGCACCATGTTGCCAAACCCATGAGCCTAGGACTTGCTTAGCAGCAGTAAACACTATATGAGTTGCTGTGTGGTGTCGTGTATGCACTTGTCTTCTAAAAACATTGATTTTGCATTCCACTTCTTTTGGTTGAATATTTCCAATAATTTTGTGTAAAACCACACCGCCAATTTTTTGAACATCTATTACTGGCTGTCCGTCTATAAAGCCCATGTCAGCTTTTTGTCCACCACTTTCAGGATAGAAATAGGTTTTGTCCAAAACAACCCACTGACTATCTATTACTTTGAGCACCCTAGCTGTAAACTCCATTTTCTTTTCATCATCATAATACAATAGTTGAGTTGGCGGTAAACCCGACACGTCTATTTCTTGTTTTTTTGCTAACTCATCATATTTCATATGTTTTGAAGCGACTTTGGAGTAAAAGTCTTCTGGCACCTTTAAATCGGGTTTATATTTCAAAATTAACTCTGGGGTGATTCCTTCAGAATCGTAAAGTTTTATCAATTTTTCTTCGTTTATTTCTTCCTTTTTGTTGACAAGTTCTTCTACTATTTTTTTAGCCCTTTCTCTGCTAGAGTTGTGCCTTTTTCTCTCAACCTCAAATATTGTATGTATATCGTTTATATGCTCTTTTAGTTCTGGAGAAAAATAATCCAAATGTTTTGCATGTAATTCGCAAATTTTTATCAAATCTATGTTTAATTCCAATTCATCTAAAAGGCTGAATATTCTTCTCAATATTACTCTTAAATTATAGCCGCCTCCTACATTGCTTGGTAAAGCACCATCAGATATGGCAAAGGTTAAAGCTCTTGTGTGATCAGCTATAGCATACATCGCCTCAAAGGGTTTAACTTTTTGTGTTAGTTGATCGACAGTTGTATTAAACTCTTTCGCAATTTTGACTCTTGCTTTTTTTAAATCGGCTGCCTCCTCTATGTTTAAAGAGCCTGCAAGTTTAGAATATCTCTGGAAAAAATCCCAATCTGCATTTAAACCTGTTTGTTTTATGAAATATTTTATTACTGGTTCAAATGTTATGTCATAAGCTGTTGGCGTGCCGTTTGTTATCCAAGCTAACCTTTCTAAGCCAGCACCCATATCGATTACCTTTGGATGCATTTCTCTGTAATTATCAACCGTTCCAACAAACTCTGTAAACACTGCATTGCCTAGCTCCAATCCTCTTGAGTAATATTCTAATGATGGCCCAAATGCACTTGGACCAACCCACATATCTTCTATGAATATAACTTCTTCTTCAGGTAACCCGAATTCTTTAGTGACAAGATTAAAATCAAGTTCGATGCATTTGTCTTTCCAATATCCCTCTTTTCCGTCAAAATAGCAGGCTTGCCCGACCATATTAAAACAAGTAAAGTGTTTACCCGTTATACCAACATTTGGTATGTCATTAAAACGCAAACAAAATTGGGGAACTATAACTGGGTTTGCTGGGAATTCAAACGTGAGCTGATCATTATCAATTCTATAAAAATTTATTATGGAGGCGATATTGAAATAGAGAGGATACCATCTGCATACAACAGGATATCTTTTTAAATAAATGTGACCATTTTTCACAAAGAATTTTTCTATAACTTTCCAAGTTTCTACATAGTCAAATTTCTTTTTAGTTGGCGGGTTGCCTATAAAATCATAAAAACGACAAGGTTGATCATCGCATTTATCCCTGTTTCCATCCAATGTCCAAAAATACTTACCACAACTAGAGCATTTTTTTCTTATAAAACCTTTTTCGTCAAACAAAGAAACTTTCCAATATTTTTCAGGAGTTGCTTGAAATTTTTTTATTAAAGCTTTTTTATCGAGTGGCATATAAAGATTAATTGTAGATTTAACTTTTTTAAAAATAACGAAATTAGATCTGACTAGGAATTATATTAAATTTTTCTTCTAAATTTAATGGGAATTGGTTTAATTCGATAGTATGAATTTTACTCTCTTTTGTTTCTGTGGATCTATTTAATGTTTATAAAATATTCTTATAACGAAACTATCACAATTTAATGTTCTGATGGAGGAGAAATGGCACTTCTCTTTAAATTCTTTCAATAGAGTTAAATTTTTTGGAAAATCAAACTCTAAAATTATATATTTGCCTTCATTATAATTGTGGGTAATATTATATTTTTCAAATTTTAGTAAAAATTCCAATAAATAGTTATTTGTGAATACAGTTGATTCT
>JANXDN010000044.1 GCA_025058005.1 Candidatus Aenigmatarchaeota archaeon | reverse complement strand
GGGCAACAATCAGCTCTACAGGAGGCATAACCTTCACCATCTCTGAATATATTGCATGGTGGATCGGTTGTGGTGGTTTGTGGGCGTGGTGTGGTGGTTTGTGGGCGTGGTGTGGTGGTTACACAATTAACTGTTCTACAACAATACTCATTTGACTTACATTGATATCTACCTAGATAACCTATTCTACCTGCCGGGCAACAATCAGCTCTACAGGAGGCATAACCTTCACCATCTCTGAATATATTGCATGGTGGATCGGTTGTGGTGGTAACTGAGAAGACAACATTATTAGCAAATAAAAAATCAAAAAAATTTACAAATTTTCTTATAACTTTTACTGTCTCTCCTCTTAATGATGTATTAAGAATTATAAAAATAGATAATATTGAGATTAAAATAAAAAAAATTAACAAGCGCATATAAATATATTAATTTTTTCTTATTTTTATATGTTGATAGTCTTAAAAGATTAATATACTAACAACGACTAACAGAACTAATAAAAATCAACCATACGAGCAAAACAATAACTATCATTGTGGGTTGTAAAACATAATCATGTATGAAGATAGACAAATCAAATCCAAACCAAAAACCAATAATTATTGCAAAAATAACTCTTACAAAGTTAACCAAAAACATTATAGGTACCCATTTCGCTAAGAAGTTTAACTTATCTCGCCATTTACCAGTAGAAGCTAGGACAAGCGCTAATAGTGAATAAGCTGATTTCCAACCAATACAATCAAAAGATATTTCTACTGGAAATTTCTCTTTGCCCAAATATAATATGAAATCATAACGTTCCACCTCAAACCCTAAAATTTGAAAAAACCCGCCAACTAAAAAAGCAAATAAAATTTGTAGAGGCTCGTACTTTAAATCAAAATACAATATTGAATAAAAAGGTATTAGGAGAAGATTAAGTTTTACAAAAAACCAGAGAATTATTTTTAAATTCTTCTCTTTTTGTAATCTTTTATCCATTCTATCAAACCTATTTTTCGTGCTTCTCTAATCTTATTTTCAACTAAACTACTTTCAACATATTTTATTCCTTCTTCTGCCTTTATCTCATCTTCTTTTATTTGAATGACAGGAAACTCTAATTTTCCTTTATCAACATCTTTATCAGTAACACATGCTTTCACACCATACTTGTTTAAAAACTCCAAATTTTTCTCCTTAACAAACACCACCCTACCAAACAAATCTATGTTTTTATTCACATCCTCTACAGTTGAACTATCGACATCTATTATAGGCGTCTTCCCTTGAACTTCAAGTCTCCTTAATTTTTTAACATACTCTAAATTATCCTTCAACTTGTTTAACTCATCCCAAGCAAATACTATTTTCACTTTAGGTTTTCTTTCTTTTAATCTCTTTATCTCTTCTTCTAGCCTTTCATTATACTTTCTCAAAATTTCTACATCTCTTTCTAATCTTTTTACATCTATTCTTTTTTCAACTTTAACTGGTTTCTCAACTTTTTTCTCCTCAACAAACTCTCTCACACTCAAAGCTTTGTTAATAGCTTCATCTAAATTTTCTGCGTGACCAAAAATCAAACTTTCTAAAACTTTGTTATATATGCTGTTTAATCCAAGAGAATTTAAGGAAGTATTCACTTTTCTGAATAGAGATACGTAATGTTTGTATGCCTTTAAAGCAGACGCAACCGCATCTCTTTCGTGATTATTTTTCACTCTTATCTCATATCTCTTAACTATATCGCTTTTCTCTCTTACTCCAAGAGTTTCTGGTGGAACATATACCTTTGCCCCAACAGATTTTGCCAACTTTTCAACACTCTTAGGTAAAGGTTTTCTATCAGTTGCAACTATTATGGGTTTGCCATATTTTAATATAATCTGAGAAATATTTGCAATACTTGAAGAATTTTTACTAGTTAACAATACAATTCTTCCAAAAGTATCAATAACAGCTAAACCTATCTTTTCACCCGGATCATACCCAACTATTAAAAGTCTTATTTACACCACCTTTCATTGAATATGCTATATATTTTTTTAGCATTATTCTTCTTTAAACCTTTCACAGTAATTAACTCAAGCTCGCTTGCATTGACTAAATTTCTTATTGTACCAAACTTCTCCATCATTCTTCTTGATGTAATAGTTGAAACCCCTGGTAAGGAAGATAAGAAATATAATTGCAAGTCGCAAATATCTTTAGGTTTCTTTTTATTTTTTATAAAAATACTCTTATTAAATTCTTCTTGTTCCTTTTTAGCTAAGAAATAAATCATTCTTGCTGTTTCTTTTTCATTTTCTACATTAAAAACATTCACATCATAATTTATTATCAATGTTGCTATTGCACCTTTGTAAGCATTTTCAGTGATTCTTCCACTAGAATTGAAACCTTCTAATATTAGTATAGATTTTTCATAATAATTTTTCATTTCTTCTACTTGTCTAAATAATCTTCCATCGATTATAGAAGATATAAAATCATTAGCTGTCTTTCTCTCCACACAAACTCTTTCTGAAACTAGGAAATCACCCACATCAATTCTTTTAAAATTAACCATTGCACCAAATTCTTTTAGATAATCAGCTATTCTGCTATTTCTTTCCCTATCGTCAGCCAATATTAAAACTTTGTTTAGCTTAAATATACTTTGCATTATACCTATCCCTTATATCTTAATTTTAACTCAGATATAATATTTTTCATTCTTTTTTCTTTATGAAGTGCGCTCCAATAATAAGCTTCGTCTCTGGTGTTTTTTGTAATTAAGAACACAACTTTGCCTGTAGAGGTTCTACCCGTTCTTCCTCTCCTTTGAATGCTTCTTATTTCGCTTGGCACAGACTCATAAAATATGACTATATCAACATCTGGTATAGATATGCCTTCTTCTCCTATGCTAGTAGATACAAGCACGTTAAAGACATCATAACTAAATTCATTTAATATCTTTATTTGCTCTTTTTGTGAAAGCCCTTTACCATACTTTTTCGCTTGACCTATAAATTCTCTTGCCTCTATGCCATTCTTCTCAAGATAAAGTTTTATTAAATTAACGGTGTCTCTATAGTTTGCGAAAACTATAATTTTAACATTTTTCTTTTCTTCAATCTCTTTTTTGACTATTTCTATTAGTTTACTCATTTTTGGATGCTCATAACCCTTTATGTATAGCTCGCTTGTTTTGTTTACAGCGTCAACAATTCTTCTGTCTTTGAACAAACGTATAGTAGATGGTATTTTGTTTCTTTTTAATTCTAAAAAATATTTATGTAGAGGATAAATACCTTGTGTCTCTAGCAAGGCTAACGCATGTTCAATTTTTATTGCTTGAGAAGCTATCATTAAATATTTTGCAATATTTCTATCCTTTGTTTCTTGATACAACTCTGCAAGTTTTTTTTGTGCCTCCAACAATTCTTTTTTTAAAGGGTTTAAGCTTGACAATAAATTTTTTTCTGCTAAAGCACTTAAACATTCTTTATAATAGCTGTCAAGCAGAGATCTTATTAATTTAAAATCTTCAGGTAATTCCACATATATTTTTTCCGCATAAACTTTTTTTACATACGGTTTTACGTCAAAATCTTTTTCGGTCCTCAGCTCGATTGACTCTATTCTGAGTGTTTTTTTAACTTCATCTATCTTATCTTTCATCCCCCCTGGAGAAGCTGTTAAGCCCAACACCAAAGGATGTAAGGATTGGGAAAAATATTTTTCAGCTACTTCAGTATATGCATACTTTTTCACAGACCTATGACATTCATCAACGATTAATAGATAGAACTTGCTTAAATCTAGTATGCCACTCTCTATATCATTATTTATTATTTGAGGTGTGGCAAAAAATACTCTACATTTTTCATAAAAACTTTTTCTATCTTGTGGTTTGATTTTACCTGTTAATGCAACAAAAAGGGATTTGTCTAAATTCATACTATTCACAAAAGTTTCAAAATGCTGATTTACTAAAGGTCTCGTTGGGGCTAGCATTAATATTTTGCTTCCTGGTTTATTCTCTAAAATCCATGCAGAAACTAGGATAGCTATATACGTTTTACCTAAACCTGTGGGTATTATACAGAGAGTATTTCTTTTAATAGCAGTTAATGCAATCATCTCTTGATATAACCTTGGTTGAAAGTTTTCATAATTTATAAAACTCAACTGTCTCATATAGTTCATTAATTATTTTTTAACATTATTAATTAATTCTTCTATTGCCCTTTCTATAAATATTTCTTGAGTTAAACCAGAAAATTTTTTTACCACACTTTCTGTCTCTAATAT
>JANXDN010000043.1 GCA_025058005.1 Candidatus Aenigmatarchaeota archaeon | reverse complement strand
AAGAAAATATTGAGTGAAATTGAAAGTGGTAAAAATCCTAGCATAGACATACCCATAAGAAGCCTTTCAAACATAGTTTTTGATGAAAAAACAAGATTGTTGAAGTTAGGAAACAAAATAGCTAAGAGATATTTTTTCAATGTTGCTCAAGCCAAAAGTTTCATGCAAACATTGCTTGTGGCTAGTTTCTGCAGGGATATAGTAAAAGAAAATATTCACACAAGTATTAGAGACATGTATTATAATCTGAAAAGAACTTTGCCTGGTTCGGATGAAAATACGTTTGAAGAACAATCTGAAAGCGACCCTATAATAGTGGATTTGGAAACTTCTTTGAACTTGCTAAGAGAGCAGTTACATTTGATTGCTGATAGAAAGGGTGTTGTTGCTGGGAATGTTGTGATAGAAGATAGAGGAGATGAAATAGACTGGTCAAAACTTGGAAGCGGTGGCTGGTCCATACCATCAAGTGTAGAAGATATTGTGTTTAAAAAAGTAAAGGCAGATTTTGTGTTGGTAATAGAAAAAAACGCCGGATTTGAAAGGCTGCATGAAGACAAGTTTTGGAAAAAACACAACTGCATTTTAATTGGCACTGGCGGTCAACCTGCACGAGGAACGAGAAGGCTTATAAAAAGGCTTGCCACAGAATTTAAGCTGCCTGTTTATGTGATGACTGACTCAGATTCCTATGGGTGGTATATTTATTCTGTTATTAAAAGTGGTAGCATGACTCTGGCTCACGCTTCAGATGAGCTAGGTACACCTTCAGTAAAATTCATTGGATTAACAATATCTGATATAGAAGATTATAAATTGCAAAAATCAACCATCAAGGCAACAGAACAAGACTTGAAGAGAGCGAAAGAATTGCTAGAATATCCTTGGCTAGATTACAAGGAATGGAAGAGAGAGATAAAGTTAATGCTTCAAAAGAAAATAAAGGCAGAAATAGAAGCTTTATCTGCAAGAGGCTTAAAGTTTTTATCAGAAGTTTATTTGCCAGAAAAATTGGAAAAGAAAGAATTTCTACCATAAAATTATTTTAAATGCACTGCCTCTTCATTTGTTAATTGTTTTAGCTTTACCAGAAGCTTGGAAACATCTATATTATACTTTTCCCCTAAGATAATTGCTTCTTTGAGCAAATCTATATCTACTTCTTCTAACCCCTGATCTATAATTTCATTAAACCGACGAATAACTATTTCTGCTTTTTCTTTTTCCAACATAGGTTTTCATTTTATTTTTTCTTCTTTGGTTGTTGTGGCTGTTGTTTTTGCTTCTTTTTAAACAAGTTTTTGAGCCATTCCATACACATATCACTCTAAATAATTATTGTAATTTATGAATTTTAATAGTTACTACCGTCTACTGCCGCTATCCCTTTATTCGGCAGGAAACTAATGTGATGAAATCTTAGGGATGCCCATGGAGAATTAGGTGGTAGCAGGCACTCGAGAGGCGTCTCTTTATATGGATTAAGTCCACCGATTCCTGCCAAACCCACATATCTTCCATAAATAGGTAAAACATCACCAGGCAACCTTACTCCTTGGAAAGGTCTATAAAGTTTTCCTCCCACCTCAATAATAGGTCCTGCATTCCTATAAACAGGTTTAGCTATCGAAACCTTTTCCCAAGGTCCTTCTATCTTTTTTGCCCTAAAAACATGAATCTCATTGGGATATAGAGTTTCCGAGTTGCATAAGATATATAGATCATCACCGTAAACCAAAAAATTTGGATCTAAATATTCCCCCTCTATTATTTCAAGAGGTTCCCATTTTGAAGGAAATTTTTTTGCCTTAAATAGAATTACTCTTTTAGCTTTTCGTGTCTCTGGAAGCATGTATATTTTTTTATTAAACTCGAAAACATGTGGGTAAGACATATGAAACTGCTCGTCAAGAATTATTCCACCGTATTTCCACTCAAAACCATCTGAACTTTTTGCAAAACCTATTCTTCCTTTTCCATCTTTACCCATCACTTCGAAAAACATCCAATATACATCTTCGTAAAAAAACAAAAATGGATCTGCAACAAAAAGTGCTTCAAGATCTGTTATATCATCTGCTGTTAGCACAGGGTTTCGGCTATGGGGTGTCAAACTACATATATCCATTCCTGTAAATATTCCGATAGACCATTCTGGAGATTTTGCTACTCTCATTCCTAAAAATGTGGCTACCGTGCCAAGAAATAATACTTTTAAAAACTGTCGCCTTGTTATTCCCACAAAATTTAAGTTTTTTTGAATAAATTTAAATTTTTTAAGAGCTGTTTCATTTGCAAGCTTTAAAATATTCCGACCGTTATTAGCTAGTTATCTTTTATTAAAAAAATCTTAATGTGGAATTTAGCAACTGTCTTCTATTTCGATGAGTCTTCTCATGTATTTGAAATTTTCACAAAATCTTATGTTTTACGCGATTAAACGAAAAAACTCTATTGGACATGAAACATAATTAAGTTCCTAATCACTAAACGCTGAGGCAGGGATTTGAACCCTGACGTCCTTAAAGGACACCTGCTCTCGAGGCAGGCGCATTAGCCTGGTTCTGCCACCTCAGCATTTAATACTAAAAATTTAATTGTTGAAATTACATTTAATTATTTGATTCCAAATGGTACTAGAATGGTTCTTAATAGCAAAAAAGGATAGAAAGCACCCAATTTTAATCTTTATATTCACTTTTCTAGTGTCAATAATTTCTATGTTCATTTCTTACTTTATTTTCAAAGAAAATTTAGGAATTTTTAACATCGTGTTAATCTCTCTTGTGTTGGTAACGTTTATCAACTCTATGATGGTTTTGGAAGAAAAAGAGACTGAAACGCAAATACAAAAGAGTTTTCTGGAAAAACATGGCGACATAATATCGGCTTTTGCTGCAATGTTTATAGGCATGACTTTAGCAATGTCTCTAGCTTTTATAATATTGCCTGAACAAGTTGTGGAAAAAATGTTTTACGAGCAAATAAGAGAAATAAATATAATTCAAGGGAAATTCACGTTTGGCAGCCAATTTATGGATATAGTTGCAAATAACTTAAGCGTGTTAATGCTCTCATTCTTGCTTTCTTTCCTCATAGGCACAGGTGCTATATTAATTTTGTCATGGAATGCTTCTGTGCTTGCTGCAGCTATAGGAATGATTACCAAATCTCTTGGCGGCTGGCATGGTTTTCCTTTGGCTGTATTAACATTTCTCCCACATGGGGTGTTTGAGATAACTGCATATTTCGTTGGCGCCATAAGTGGAGGATTAATTTCTGCTTGTGTAATAAGAAAAAGAGCCAAGCTTGGTTTTATTTTAAAGGATGCGCTTTCACTTCTTTTCATAGCAGTAATAATGCTAATAATAGGCGGGTTGATAGAAACCTTCATAATAGTTATTTAAGGCCAAATAGTATAATGGCATTTACCACAATATTGTCTTATTTTTCCATTCTTCTCTTTATGCACTGCCATATAGGTGCCTTCACCACAGCGAGGGCAGCTTGGTTTCTGACGCTTTATTTTTTCATTTTCAACCTTCAGTATCTCCCATTTCTTTGTTGACTTGTGCTTCATTCTTCACCTCACCTTTTTTTATTGGTTTGTTCCAAATCTTCGCTTTAACCTTGGAAAAAGGTTTGCCAACATAAGAAAAGATGTATATAACCTCGACCTGTTCTGGTATAACTTTGAATTTGTCTGCTATAATTTTTTCTACATCACTCTTTTTTGGTGTTGGTTGGCCTGAGTGTTCTATTTCTAACAACAAATCCTTTCTTTGAAGCAACTTGTTATCATACTCTCTTAAAATGGCGATGTTAATCATGTTAAGAGATATATTGTTGATAAATTTAAATATGTTGAGGCTTTGGGAGAAACAAGAAATTGCAACAAAATTTTCAATAATTTAGTCTATATCTCAATATCGCACCTATCCCGCCTATTTCTTTCAAAGCTTGTCCTTCCCTAGAATCCGTAGAAATTATTTCCACATTACCTCCCATTTCTTTCACTTTTTCTGACAATATTTCTGCTAACTCTTTCTGCTCTTGCATAGTTAAAATAGCACCGCAATTAGGGCATTTAAATGTTTCACCTTTTCTTCCAGCTTTTTCAGTTTGAAAACCACACTGACAAGACAATTTGAATTTTACCCAATTAAAATTCTCAGACACTAACAATGTTTCTACCGCGCCATAGTCTATTGCTTTGACAACATCTTCGATTTTGTAAACAGCCAAACCATCTTCTTTTTGTAAATGAATAAAAAATCTTTGTAGTAATTGTCTCTCTTTGACGAGCGATGCTTCTCTTATTAATTCTTGTCCCCTTTCTA
>JANXDN010000042.1 GCA_025058005.1 Candidatus Aenigmatarchaeota archaeon | reverse complement strand
TGAGTTTTGTCAAAAAATAAACAAAATGAAAGAAATGGGTGAAATTGATTGTAAAATTTTATATGAAAATAAAGATCAGTTAAACGCATGTGAAAATTTAAAGCAAACATTTAACCAAAGAATTGAAGAATGTTTTGATTTAATATTAAATAAAAATGTGACTAGTCAAAATTATAGTATAGAAAAGGATTGTCAAATTCTATTAAAATCTATCAAATGAGTTTTTTCCCTGTATCTTTTTCAATTATGTGTATTGCATTAACTGGACATCCTCTTGCCGCGTCTAAATTTATCTGTAACTCTTTCTCATCAATTTCTTTTTCAAAAATATTTTTATCTTTGCTACTACCCCCCTTCAAAACGGCTTTGTTTTCCTTGTCCAACTCCCACACAGTTGGTGCAATAGCAACACAAACAGCAGCACCTATACATGCGTCCCTCTCGTAAATTATCTTATATTTGCCCATAAACATCAACACATTTCTTCTATTAAAGATGATATATCTATTTCATTTATATTTTGTTTGACCAAAGGTATTTCAGCTATTTGTGGAAGTTCGTCTTCGTATGTCTTTCTCTCTTCCTTATAAAACAATCCTATAGGTATTTTTTCTCCCCATTCAAAGGCTTTTTCAAACGCAAGTCTTTTATTGGTAAAATTATAACTATTGTCTTCTTCTAACTTGTAAACTCTTTTCATAAAATATTCATAAGTATTGAGATAATTAAAGCTTATGCAAGGCTGTAAAACATCTATTAAAGCGAAACCCTTGTGTTGAATTCCTTGAACAATTAGGTGAGTAAGATGTTTCACATCTCCAGCAAAACCTCTAGCAACAAAAGAACAATCTGATGCAAGAGCCAAAGCTATTGGATTAACAGGTGGTTCTATGAGACCATGAGGTGTGGATTTGGATTTGAACCCCTTTTCGCTTGTAGGCGAAGCTTGACCGGTTGTTAAGCCGTAAATTTGATTGTTGTGAACAATATATGTAATGTTGACATTTCTTCTCATCGCATGAATGAAATGAGCTGTGCCTATGCCATATCCATCTCCGTCCCCACCAACAGCAATAACTTTCAACTTGTGGTTTGCCAACTTTATTGCCTGTGCTACAGGTAACGCTCTTCCATGTAAAGAATGAAAAGCAAAAGTGTTTATCCATTGTGGTAGGTGACCAGAACAACCTATACCTGCAACTATAACTACTTCGTGCTTAGGTAAATTTAGCTCAACTATAGCATTTTTTAGAGCTGTGAGTATGCCAAAATTTCCGCAACCCGGACACCATGTGGGTTTTTCTTGTGTAGTCAATTCTTCAAAACTTGTCAAAAGTCAACACCTCTTCGATTTTTGCCACGATTTCTTCAGGTATAAATGGTCTACCATCATATTTCAATATTTTATAATCCACATCTATGCCTGTCATTTCTTTTATTAATCCGCCTAGCTGAGCGGTTTTATTGTTTTCCACTAAAATTTTTTTCTTTGCATCTTCAAGAACCACTTTCACCATATTAGTTGGAAATGGCATCAAATAAACTATTTGTAAATAGTTTGCTCTCATACCTTTTTTAGCCAAAATCTTAAGAGCTTCTAAGATAGGACCCTTAGTCGAACCCCAACCAATAATTGTGATTTCTGCGTCTTCAACGCCGTAAAATTTTGTACCAACAATCTCTCCTTCCAAAACTTTTAATTTTCTAAACCTCTTATCCATTTGAAGAATTCTATTTACTGGATCTTCTTCTAATCTACCATACTCATTGTGTTCATCTGTGGCTGCTTTGAAGATGACATTCTCTTGTGAAGGCAATGCTCTGAAAGATATACCTGTAATAGTGTTCTCATATCTTTTGTAATCTTTAGCCTCTGGTTGTCCTTTATTCAGCATCATCCCTCTATCTATTTTCAAACCTTCTAAAAAGAATGGGTCTGTAGTTGCATGAGATTCTGCTAAAAATTTATCAGTCAATATTATAACTGGTAATTGATATTTTTCTGCTATGTTAAATGCATTAAATGTCTCGTAAAAACATTCACTTACATCTCCAGGTGCAATAACAACTCTTGGAAACTCGCCATTTGAAGCATGTAGAACAAACCTCAAATCACTTTGCTCTGTATGAGTAGGCATTCCTGTTGACGGCCCAGGTCTTTGAGCTAGTACAACAACTACAGGTGTTTCTGTGATTGCTGCTAAACCCAAGGCTTCTGTCATTAAAGCAAAACCTCCTCCAGAAGTTCCGGTCATCGCTCTAACTCCAGCAAAACTGGCGCCTATTGCCATATGTATAGCAGAAATTTCATCCTCTGTTTGTTTGACTATAATATTGTAATCATACTCTTTTAATGCTAAATAATGCAGAATAGAGGAAGCTGGTGTCATGGGATAAGCAGCATAAAACTTGCATCCGGCTTTTATGGCGCCAAGAGCAATAGCCTCGTTGCCATTGATATACATTCTTTTTTCTTTTCTGTTGTGAGTGAACTCTATTTTCTTTAAATTTGAAAAATTTTTTTGCACAAACTCATAGCCAGCTTTTGCAGCTTCTATGTTTGTACTAGCTATATTTTCACCTTTTTTTTCTTTAAATACATCGTTGATTACTTCGTAAAGAAATTTTATGTCAACATTAGTTAATGCAAAACTTGCGCCCAGTGCAACATTATTTCTCATTATATTCTGTCCACCTTTTTCTGTTGCTAGTGTGGTTAATGGTATTGGTAAAATATTGACATCCTTTGGTTTGCTATTTATGTTAAAAGTGTCTGTGTCATAAATTATAAAACCGCCTTTTTTCACTTCATTTTTGTGTTTTTCAAATGCAAAATCATTTAAGGCTACAAGTATGTTTATATTTTTTGTATGTGAAAAGATCGGCTCCTCACTTACCCTAACCGTATAAGTGTTATGTCCCCCCCTTATAAGAGAAGGGTATTCGTTTATGTCGAATGCAAAAAAACCTGCCCTTACAAAAGATTTTCCAAAGATAAAGCCGGTTGTCATTATTCCGTAACCAGCTTCTCCCCCTATTTTCCAAGAGAACTCTGTCATACTTTAAAGATAATATAATTTCTTTAAAAAATAGTTTTCTATTTGGAATAAATAACTAGTTTATCCTTATTAAATCTCCTACTTTTATGTTATTTCTCTCTGCAAAATTAGCATTAACCTCTAACACATATTTCGAGGGGTGTGAAGATTTGTATATTTCGCAAGTATCATGAAAACAAGGTTTAAGATTTTGTTTTATTTCATTTATAGTGCCGTTGCTTGAAATAAAAATCATATCTAAAGGTAAAAAAGTATTTTTCATCCAAAAAGAAACATGCATTTCTTCCTCAAAAACAAACAACATTCCTTCGTTTTCCTTCAAATTTTGTCTGAACATTAAGCCTTTTCTTCTCTTTTCTTCTGTATCTGCTATTTCAACTCTTACTTTTATTGTATTATTAGCTGTGTGAATGAGTATCTCTTTTTTTTCGCTTAAACAGCCCGATAAAAGAAAGATTAATAAAAAGATGGAGAGGGGTTTAAATAAAGTTCGCATTTTTAACCATATCCTCTAAAACATTTTCTGGGTTTTTTGCTTTTAGTATGGCAGAGCTCACAAGCACACCAACAACTCCTAACTCTAATGCCCTTTTCACATCTTCCCCTTTGGTTATCCCTGCACCACAAATTACTTTGACGTCCGTGCTTACTTTTTTTATAGCAGCAACAGAATCATAAATGAGTTTTGGTCTCGCCTGCGAAACGGCAATTCCTGTTTCTATAAGCTCTGGTGGTTCTATGGCAATATAGTCTGGATTTAGTTTAGCAACCAACTCTGACATTTTTTTGTTTGGCGAACAAACAACAGAAATTAGTTTAGCTCTTTTACATGCAGAGATGCACCTTTTGATATCGTCAAAACTTAAAGGATGTTCGGAGTGATTAATCAATGTTCCTATTGCGCCTGCTTCTTTTAAAGACTCAGGCAAAATCCAGCCTGTATGCTTGCCAAAATCTATTGGATCCACATGTTGAGCGAAAAGTTTTACATTGTATTTTCTTAAACATTTCAGATCAGCTATTTGAGGACAAAAAACTATATTACCTTTTATTTTCGATAACTTTTTTACCAAATTTTCTGCGTTTTTGCCCGTGCCTTCTTTATATGTCTTGAAATTTATCATTATAAAAGGCTCTTTTAACATCAAAATTTATTTGAGGATATTGAAATTTATAATTTTTTAAACTAATATTTTGGTTATGGGTAAAAAATTAAGCAAAAAAGAGAAGAAAAGATTGAAATATATTGAGTCAAGAAATAAAGTGGAGACTGAAAAAATTCAAAATCCTAAAAAAATACCGAAAAT
>JANXDN010000041.1 GCA_025058005.1 Candidatus Aenigmatarchaeota archaeon | reverse complement strand
CTTCCCATGAGATTCTTATGAACCCACTCTTACCTCTGTTTTCAGCATTTCTTTTGTTAGGTGGAGCTTTATGGTCAAAATCAACTCTCTTCAAAGGATATCTTAGCCTAGCTGGTGAATAAACTCGCTTCTTATATGCATGAGCATATGGTGCCGCTAATATTTTTAATGGAGGTTCGAAGACCTTCCCATTTACTTCTAGTTTCCATGGATTGAATGTTTTAGGATCATACTGCCAATCTATATGAAATGATCTAATTCTAAGAATTCTTCCATTCTTCACATCAACAGCTACAGTAGAACCTGTTAAACCAACACTACCACATTGTCCTAGATTTCTAATATAGGTCTTTATCTCCTGTGCTTGAGCACTTAATATCTCAACCTCTTCTTTTGAAACTTCTTTCAAAAGTGTCTCGATAACGGATGTATTTGGAAGGAACGCACCGAGTCCAAGAATTGTAGAACATTTTAGCAAATCTCTTCTTGATAACAACACTTTTTCTTCAACCATAAATCTCATAGTAATGATCCATGCCGCTCTTTATTAATTTTTTCAAGAAAATTTAGAAGACCTAAAATGGTGGATTGAAAGTTTTCATTATTTATGTCTTTCTATTATATCTTAACAATAACGTATGCTTCTCATCAACTTAACAACTAACTAATTCCGTAATCATTTTTAGATTCATAAAAGTGTAAATACTAAGTTGACTATTAAAGGTATTAACAATCATGATTGAAAGATCTTTTTAGAACGAAATTTAATATTTAATAAAAACTATTCAGCAAATAATTAACATGAAAATGAAGATAAGTAAGAAAAAATTTCTTTCCATTATCATTGTAATTATATTAATTTGCATTATAATTGCTACATACTTTACTGGTTTAATTATCATTCCGAGAAGTACTAAACTCTCTGTAACACCATCGAACTTTGTAATAGAATCAGGTTCAAACCTTGTTTTTACCGCTAGATTGGAGTCAGACAACTTTGTACTTACGGGTAAACCTCTTTATTGGTCTGCTTCTGAAGGTTCTTTTGATAAAACTGTCGGTGAAATGGTTACGTACATTGCCCCAACAGTTGTAGAGAATAAAACAGTCACAATTACTGTATCATTTCAAGGTGATAGAGAATACCAAGGAGTAAAAGTAACCGTTACTGGAATTATTTATCCACGTAAAGCTGTGAAAACAACTTTAACAGTTAATCCGCCAAACTTTGAAATAGAAGTAGGAAAATCAATAAGTTTAACAGCTACTCTCCTACCTCTTTCAGCATCTCCGGAGCTTATTTCATGGAGCTTAGAAGGTCCCGGAGATCTATCTGCTAGGGTTGGTACATCAACTACATATACAGCTCCTAAAGAGATCTCAGAAAAAACAACAGTAAAGATTATTGTAAACTTTCCAGGAACATCAGAATATCAGAGTAGCACATTTGTTTGTGAAGGAATAATTCATCCTGCTGGAGTAATTCTCAAAAAATCAACAACATTAACCATAGAACCTACTATGAGCACACTCAGACCTAGTGAAAAAATTGTATTATCTGCGACGTTGAAAGATTCTGAAGGAAACATATTACCTGATAAACTTCTTATATGGGAATTGGAGGGTCCTGGAGATCTATCAACTAGAGTTGGTGTATCCACTACTTATACAGCTCCTAAAGAGATCTCGGAAAGAATAACAGTAAAAGTTACGGTAAAGTTTGAAGGAGACGAATATTATTCATCGAGTAACATGATTGCCATAATCGAAATAATACCTGTAAGTGTAAAGCTTGAAGAAATAGTTTACGTTTTAACTTTTGATGAGATGTCATTAAGAAAAGTTAGAATTGAGGGTCCAATAAAGATACACAATATAGAAGTTACGAAAGTTATTGCAGAAAATGTCGATATAAAAGGATTTAATTTATCCCGTATAGGATTAAGTTCATCTACCGCAGAGATTCCATCTGTGGAATTATATCTTACAAGTCTGATGGCATATTCTCGAGAGTTAGGAAAAACTTTAACAATACAAGGTAACGAAAAAGTTTCCTATACTTATGAAACGTTAACACTTGAAAAGGGAACTATAAAATTAATTCGACTATCTGCCGAGAAGACAAGTCTTAAAGAAGTAAAAATGATTGGAGAATACATTGGTGGATCGGAGCCATACGTACCATCTATCATAAATACACCTGAAGCAGAACTCTTAGAAGGATATTCATTTACTGCCTCTTCATACAATGAACTCGTAGAAAAAGTACATTTATTCACTCTTGGTAAAGGAATAGTAAAAGACATAACGATAGTACATCCGATAACCTATCATCTAGATAGAGTTCGCAACAGTTATACATTTCAAAGTAAATGGACCGCAAGAGCTTCAAATTCAACATTTATTAACGCTCAAGCATACATAATCTACATAAACTTTAAAGTATTAAATCTAGGTCCATTAATATTCACGGGAGAAGATATGCCTTACTTAATGGGTATGGAGAAAGGATATGGAGGTACTATCACCGATGGAAGCATACACGTTGTATATGCAACCTTAGATCAGATGTTCTTTGAAAAAATCGTTATAGATATTGTGCTAACCTAAAATTTTTAATTTTTAATTTTTAATTTTATTAAATTTTTCCAAGATCTCTTTGAATCTATTTTCATCTAAACTCTTGTCGGGATAAAAGCTTTTTTCGTCTATTAACCATTTAACTACTTCGTAAACTTCTAGAGCTTGTGACACCTTTTCTTGATCATTTATCAATTCATCATCCCAGTTCCATAAAGCATCATTTATGTAACTAATTTTTCTTTTTACAGGATCTATGGTAACTGCACGTGGAAAATTATTTGTAGAAATATTGATCTTAAAATCATCAACCTCGTCTATTTTTATGCCTGATAAATTTATTAGTTTCAATTCTACGCTCATCATAAGTTTAACATCTTCTTTACGATAATGTGTAAGATCTTCTATAGGGTATATTATACATGGTTGTTCATTTATTTCTATCTCAATAGAATACTTACTTTTTGCTTCAATAAACAAATATTTCCATCCTTTAGATTTAACTTCTTCTAAGAACAATTTAATATCAGGTAGAGCTCTTAAAATAACTTCAGGTGCAAGTATGCCTGAGTATTTTGCTATAAGCTTGCCATGTACTGATCCTGTTCGAGTTAAAATGAATAGTAATTCACTCATCGTCTCTGAGAATAAATATTATACCAAAAATATAAATATATAATTAACTTGTTAAAGACCTTAATTGTAGATACGGGATTAAATAATCTTAAACTATTGGATAGTAGAACGACATTGGAACATCAGGATTTACTAGCCTTTGTATTATACTTATATGAAGTTACAACCATTTAAGGGTTTTCTATTTCAGTAATATCATCATATTCTATCTCTTACATTAATAATCTCTTAGGATTGGAGATTCGAATTTATGGGGGAATTTGCATACATGGTTAGATTCTCCATTAAGCACTTATCATATTTTAAAAATGTTATATGGATTTCTGTGTATATTATTGAATGGCATAAACGTCCAATCTCCCATCCAATCCAGAAATGCAGTACTGATTTTCTAATATCTTTATCCCCAGTTGCTTCTAAAATATATTCTCTAGGAAAGTATCTCATAATTCTAAAGGCTACCTTATAGTAAATAGAGTAGACTGTTATATTCTCACCAATAACCTTACTAGAGTTTAATGATAACCTATTCACATATTGATACTTTTTTGAGTTTCTATCTAACTGGTAAGATATAGGCTTTAACATGGAAAAGTTTCTTACTTCTATTTTGCCCGATCTTAGCTCCATAGCTTTGTTTACGAGTTCTCCGTATGTTCGTGGAGCATCAAGACGGTATCCACCTGACAATACTGTTTCTTTACCAGTTATTATTAGAGGTATATAAGGCTCTTCTCCTTCAATATGCTCTCCTACTATTAATAAGTTATAAAAATCAGCTTCTCTACACCTCAAGTTTGTAAACATTATCAGTCCATTCTCGATTGTAATGGTCTTCTTTAATCTAGTATACTCTTTAAAATCGTTAAAGTTTATTGAAACTCCTTCTACTTGACCGGTTAGATAAGTTAAGTAGACTTCTATATCATTTAGTACTACATTTTTCGAAGAAAGACCTAAACTAGTTATCTCCATATCTTCAGCAACTATTTTCCCCGCTTTCAAGATCATAATAGTCAATGTTCCTAGGTTTACATTCTCTACAAAGATAATATCCTCAAATGTCATTTTCTTAAATCTCGTCTCAAACAGTTCTTGTACACTTGTTTTTCCTCTGATAATTAAACCTGAGATTTTATTCTCAGAAGGTAAGTATTTATCATTTCCATCAAAGTAAGCTGTGATATTTACGTAGATTTTATCGGTCACTTT
>JANXDN010000040.1 GCA_025058005.1 Candidatus Aenigmatarchaeota archaeon | reverse complement strand
CTTGTCAATTACTGGAAAAAGGAAAATGCCGAGAAAAGAAAAATGGATTGACATAAATCCTGAATTAATAGAGCTTGACGTTGTCTTGAAGGAACTTGAAATAACAAGAGAGCAACTAATATTGATTGGGATGTTAGTCGGAACTGACTATAATCCTAATGGCGTTGCTGGTTTCGGTCCAAAAAAGGCTTTAAGTTTTGTTAAAGAGAAAAAAACTTTGGAACAAGTCCTCAAAAATATTGAATGGAATTCAGAAAATGATCCAGAAGAAATATTTAATTTTTTTGTAAAACCGAGGGTTTCAGATAACTATGAAATAAAATTCCGTGAAATAGATGTTGAAAAGGTTAAAAAAATTCTTGTGGATGAACATGAGTTTTCAGAAGAAAGGGTTGAAAACAACTTGAAAAAAGTTATAGAAATTAAAAGGAAGGGCTCTCAATCCAAGTTAAGTGGGTGGTTTAAAGCTTTTTGAATTTATCCAAAAAACCTCTTAAACCTCTTTGTTCATATTTTTTCATTATTTCTCTAACAGTCTCCCAACTTGCTCTTATGTTTTTCGGCATTTTTCCATTATTTTCCCTAGCAAGTTTTTCTAAGAATTCGATTGTTCGAGCATCATGACTATAGCCAACACCAAAATCAAAATTGAATTTTTTCTTTAATTCCTCGATTTTTTTATCTCTTTCGACCTTAGCAATTATCGAAGCAGCAGAAACTACTGGATATTTTTTATCTGCATAGTTTTCGAAAATAAATTTTGCTTTTTTTGCTTCTTCAATCAATTTTGAATTTAAAAAACTCCTAAATTTATCGCTATTATAGCTTGGCGTATCTATTATAACTTTTTCTGGTAAAATCATATTTATTGCTTCGGCCATCTTCATTGCTTCTATTTGATTTAGATTTATACCATTCTTTCGCATAGAATCAATGTTGCACGCGGACACATGCAAGATAATTATGTTTTCAGCGATTTTTTCTATTTCTTGAGCCAACTCTTCCCTTCTTTTTGGTGTCAATTCCTTTGAATCTCTCACACCAATTTTTTTCAGCTCAACCTCCTTTTCTTCATCTATTACAAGCCCGCATATCACTAGCGGTCCTATTACAGCTCCTCTACCGGCTTCATCTAAACCCATTATTTTAATGGGAAACACCTCTTTTCATGTTATTATTGGATTTCAATTTCATAAAACTGTTTACTATTTAATCAACGGCATATCAACTTTGTTATCTTTGCTTACAAAGAAAATATTTGGTTAGATGAAAATAGTTGTAAATAGCTTATGATAGCAAAAATCTGTTTTTCAAAAAACTTAAGATGTGTTTGATTAGAAAATGCATGTTGACAAACTTGTAGCCAAAATAAATTTTCCTTTTTTAATTTTTATTCCAAAACTTTATCTATTAAGAGAGATGTGAACAATAAATGATGTGTGCTTCACTCCTGTTAGAATTATGCTTTACAACAACCTATTAAAAAAAGTTATATTTCTAACGATTATCATTAATTATATTTGTGTCGGTTGAGATAAATCGAATCGTCAATGAATTAGCTCAAACGAAAAACATCGAGGATTTATTGGAAAAATACAATTGGAAAACTTTTGAGGATTTTGTTGAGTTTGTTTTTCAACAACATGATTTCAAAACGAAGAAAAACTTTAGATTTAAGACTAAGAAGAGGTATGAAATAGACATAGTAGCTGAAAGAGACGTTGTGTTTTGCGTAGACTGTAAGAGATGGGGAAGAGGCAGATATAAAAAACACTCTTTGATAAAATCCTCTGAAAAACTCTTAGAAAGGGTAGGAGAGTTTAAAAATTATGCAAAAATAAAAAAGCAAGTATTACCTCTGATAATCACACTTTGGGACGAGGGTTTTTATATGGAAAATAAAACTTTTTTCGTTCCTATATGGAAATTGAATGAATTTTTGTTAAGCGAATTTTGGCGATAGGATTTTTAAATACC
Source organism: Candidatus Aenigmatarchaeota archaeon (assembly GCA_025058005.1). GTDB lineage: Archaea > Aenigmatarchaeota > Aenigmatarchaeia > CG10238-14 > CG10238-14 > JAHLMN01. Next base: position 2,524 of record JANXDN010000040.1, on the reverse strand, counting down.
CATTTAAATATTTATAAAGTTTTATATACTAAATTGGAGGTGTTGGAATGGCAAAGTTTGACATTAAAATTGAAAATATTGTAGCTTCTGCTTCTCTTGGCATTAGGGTGCCTTTAGAAAAGATGATAAAACACCTTGAAGGCACCGAATATGAACCTGAGCAGTTTCCCGGACTGGTATACAGAATAAAAGAACCTAAAGCTGCAACATTAATATTCTCTTCTGGTAAAATAGTTTGCACTGGGGCGAGAAGTATAGAAGATGTGAAAAGGGTGATAAAAAAGGTTATAGACGCTATAAAAAGCGCTGGTTTAGGCAACCCAACAAAATACACAGTTCAAATAGAAAATATCGTCGCCTCTGCAAAGTTAAAATCTACACTTAATTTGGATAAAATTGCCTTTGAGGTCGAGGAGTCAGAATACGAGCCTGAACAGTTTCCTGGATTAGTGCTAAGAATGAGAAATCCTAAGGTCGCTTTTCTGCTATTCTCTTCTGGTAAAATAGTTTGCACTGGGGCGAGAAAAATAAAAGATGTTGAAATGGCTGTTGAAATGTTGTGGAACAAACTAAAAAGCATAGGGGCAATAAGTAGTTAAAAATACAAATTTCTGTCTAACAAAAAATAAGAATATCAATAATCAACATTAATTCATGCACGAGAGAGATTTGATAGATGCGTTTGTAGATTTCTTGAGAAAATATTATTACAAGCAGCTAGCCGATGTTATAGCAAAAGATGAAAAAGCTTTGCAAGTTGACTTTGCTTTAATCGATAAATATGACCCAACAATAGCTGATTTGATTTTGGAAAAACCTGAAGATAGTTTGAAATTGTTTGAAGATGCAGTTGAGCAAATAGATATGCCGAATAAAAAAAGATTAAAAATAAGGATTTTCAATTTACCTGAAAGTAGCAAGATAAGAATAAGAAATATTAGAGCAGAGCACTTAGGAAAACTCTTATGCGTTGATGGTATCGTGAAAAGAGCCTCTGAAATCAGACCTGAGATTGCAGAAATACTTTTTCAATGTAATGAATGTGGTGAAAAAATAATTTTGCTGCAAACAGAAAAAGAAAAAACCATTGTTTTTCCGACAAGATGCGATAATTGTAAATCAAGAAAGGGATTTAGAATCCTTGAACAAAAATTATACGATGCGAGATGGATTGCAATAGAAGAACCATTTGAAATCACTACAGGTGAAAGGCCGTCTGAGATAATGGTTTATTTAAAAGAAGATTTGACCTCTCCTAAGATGCAATATAAAACCGATCCCGGTAATAGAATAAAGGTAATAGGCATATTAAAAGAAGTGCCTAGGAGAACTTCAAAGGGCGGAAAATCAAGACAAATGGAAATTTTAATAGACGCAAATAACATCGAGTCCACACAAACAGAGTGGGAAGATATTCTCATAGCACCAGAAGAAGAAAAATTAATTAAGGAATTTGCGAAAGATCCTAAAATATATGAAAAGCTTATCAACTCCTTAGCACCTAGCATGTATGGTTTGGATGTTGTAAAGCTCGCAATAATATTGCAATTTTTTGGTGGCGTGCCAAAAATACTCAAAGATGGAACAAGAATAAGAGGAGATATCCACATACTTATTGTCGGTGACCCAGCTGTTGGCAAAAGCCAATTGTTAAAGCTTGCTTCGCAAATGATGCCAAGAGGAAAATATGTTTCTGGAAAAGGAGTTACAGGTGCAGGACTAACAGCTGCGGTGGTAAGGGATGAACAATTTCTTGGTGGATGGGTTTTAGAAGCCGGAGCACTTGTGTTGGCAAACAATTCTTTAATAAGTATAGATGAGTTTGACAAAATGGAAAAAAGTGATCAAATAGCAATGCATGAAGCCATGTCACTGCAACAAATATCCATAGCAAAAGCGTCTATAGTTGCAACTTTACCCGCAAGAACTGCTGTTCTAGCAGCTGCCAACCCAAAATACAGCAGATTTGACCCCTATATGCCTATAGGTGATCAAGTAGATATCCCAGAAACTCTTCTTAGCAGGTTTGATGTAAAGTTTGCATTAAAAGATATTCCAAATCCTGAAATAGATGAAAAAATGGTGGAACATGCTTTAAAAGCTAGACACTTTGGCGAAGATGAGTTAAAACCAATGATAGACCCAGATTTTTTCAAAAAATATGTAGCTTATACTAGAATGAATTGCAAACCTATGCTGAGCGAAGAAGCTGCAAAAAAGATAAAGGAATTTTACTTAACTATGAGAAGCTCTTCTATTTCAGGAGAAAGACAAGCTGTTGCAATAACCATGAGACAATATGAAGCATTGGTGAGATTGGCGGAAGCGAGTGCCAAGGTTCAATTAAGAGATGTTGTTAATGAAGAAGATGCTGAAAGAGCGATAGAAATAATGAAATACTCTTTGAGACAATTTGGTTTTGATGAAAAAACTGGCACTTTTGACATAGATAAAGCTGAAGGTGGTATGAGTAGTAGTCAAAGAAGCAAAATAAAAATTATGCTCGACATCATAAATGAATTGG
>JANXDN010000003.1 GCA_025058005.1 Candidatus Aenigmatarchaeota archaeon | reverse complement strand
AGAATGTTGCATTGCCGCTCTTTAAATCATCCTCACTAAGAGCCAATAGTTTTTCCATTATTTCATTATATTTGTTGACGTATCCTTGGTAAAGTTTTAGATGCTCTACTATAGATTTTTCTGAAAATCCCTCCATTTTAATCAGGGAAGGTTTTTTGGATAAAAAATCTATTGGTGCCTTTTTTTCGAATTTCATCTTGTTCACCTCCTTTTTGATTAAAGGAATTTGAGTAGTGAGAAAGTGTGAGAAATATAACACTGTTATATTGTTTATTTTTCAAATATATAAATTTATTTGTCATTAACCTGGTAAGCGATAATATTAACTCTTTAAATGATATTTTCATTGGAAGAATGATATAAGATACAATTCTCTACAAGGTAGCAGGATTTTGCATGTTTATTTTAAATCATCCGGTAGCATGATAATTTAAAAATACAAAATTACTAATTTCATTCAAGTTAGAACAACACCTGTAGCCATAGGGTTAAATTGAATGAGAGTTAAACAAAAAAACTTTAAATAAATAAAAGGTGGAAATAAAAGAGTCTGGTGCATATTTATGAGATGTGAAATATGCGAAACAAAATTAAATAAAAAATGGAGGTTTTGTCCAAATTGTGGTATAATGATAGGTTCTTCAGATTTAGTAGAATTTTTTAACAGACAGATAAAGTTTATTGCGCAAAAATTTGAAGAAATGGATGAGGAATTTGAAATCCCCAAAAACATTACAATAACTTTAACACCAGTGGGAATTAATCAAGAAAAACCAAAAATAATAAATTCTAAACCAATTAAAATGCCAAAAGATGTTATTGAACCTGAAATGAGTATGAAAAAGTTGGCAAACGAATTGATATTTTATATAAAATTGCCGGGGGTGAAAAAAATAGAAGATGTTAATTTGCAAATATTTTCTAATTCTATAGAGGTGAGGGCTGTCGCTGGTAATAAAGGATATTTTAAGATAATCAATATTCCACCAAGGTATAGTTTAGTTAATAAGAGACTTTCTGACGAAGAGCTAATCCTTCATTTTAACTACTTTTAGCTATCTTTTGGGGTAGCCGGGATTTGAACCCAGATCGCCAGCTCCCGAAGCTGGAATACTAGCCAAGTTATACTACTACCCCATATTAATATTAATTCTTCTGGACTTTGTATAAATATTGAATGTTAATTGGAACCTATATTGGTCTCAATTGATTGTAAAATGAGGATAAGTTTTAAATATATTTTTTTGTAATATAAATGCTTGATGAAAAAAGAAGTATTCAATAAAAAAGTTTTGCCAATGTTTGTTTTAAGTTTGCTTATAGCAACTCTTGGTGTTGGCGTCGGATTTTTTATACCACCCATATTGTATATTCCTATATTAATAGCTGAAGTTGCAATACTCATCGTTACAATGATTTTAAAGAAAAAAGAAGGTTTTCCAACATGGTTATTGTTCTTGTTTGTTTTTTTGACTGGAATCACTACAACACCCATAGTTGCTTGGGCTGCATGGGAAGGCGGAATAATAATTGTTTTTCAGGCTCTAGGAATAACCACAGTTGTTTTTGCTATATTAGCAGGTTATGTATATTTCACTAATAAAGATTTTAGATCCATAGGAACATTTTTAATGTTTGCATTAATAGGGTTTATAATAGCTTCTATAGTAAACATCTTCTTGAAACAATCTACACTGCAACTTGTAATTAATGTTGGTGTTTTAATAGTATTTTTGGGTTTTGTTTTATATGACATGTCAAACATATTGAGAAATTATCCAGATAAATATGTGACTGATGCCGTTTTAGCTTTATATTTAGACTTTTTGAACATCTTCATAAGAATATTAAGTCTTCTTGTCGAAAGTAGGAAAAGAGAGTAAAAATTAATTTTTGCAATTTATATTTTATGCTCGTGTGAATACTCATTTTTTAAGCTAAAATTATTTATCTCCTCTGTTTCTCCTAACTGTTTTTTTACTTTTATAGCTGTAGATTTTCCGATTATTTTTGACAAGGTTAATATGTTAACTTTCCTTAAATCGCTAATAGATTTTATTCCATAATTGAAAAGCTTCCTCGCTCTAACCCTACCTATACCTTCTAGTTTAGCAAGCGGTAAAAGCTCTTCCTTAACGCCATGAACAACTCTCAGCCTTAACTTTCTTATATCTTTTATTAGGTGTTTATAATTCAGCAACAAAGCTAACTCGCTAAGAGAGTATAAAAGCCATTCTACATTAAGCAGTCTAGCTCTTAGTTCGCCTGGAGTAATGCCTCTCTTTCCCAATATCTCATCTTCTGTTTTTTCGTTTATCCAATCATTTATGACCAAAGCCATTTTAATTGATTGCATGAATTCATCATATTCCTCATCCCATTCTTCTGGGATTTTTGTTAGCAAATTTTCTTCATTTCTTAAAAGTGTTTCTTCTATCTCAGAAATTTCTCTTGCACTTATACTAACAAGAGGTTTCATCTCCAAACAACTACATATCAAATGCAAATAACTAAAATCATTAGCTTTTGTATGAGTCGATTTTTTTAGACCTTCCACAAAAAGATGCCCTGTTAATGGGTCGATGTAAAGTTCTGATACTCTCTTCCCTAATGGTGTTGCTTTTATTTTGTCGTTGATTTGAAAAACAAAACCAAATTCTATCAATTTTTTCAATACTATTTCTATTTTTATGTCTAAACCCGCAATATCACCGTATTGATATGCATAAAATGTTTTTCTAAAAAAATTATAAATATCGTTTATGCTTTTCGTAAAACCAGATGAGATTAGAGATAAAACATGCATTCTTAAAACCGGTTCTAATGCTAGTTTTGATTGTATTCTTTCTGGTTCACCGTTAATATATCTTTCTACTAATTCAAAAGCTTCTTCTTCTGTTTTTGCCATTAAAATTGCTTCACCCTCTGCGTTAAAATCTGGTCTTCCCGCTCTTCCTGCCATTTGTTTATATTCGAATACCGGAATGTATCTTGAACCAAAACCTTCATAAAATCTTTTAGCATCTCTTATGACAACTCTATGACTTGGTAAATTAACACCTTGTGCAAGAGTTGGTGTAGCAACTATAGCTTTAATCAATCCTTTTCTAAAATTATCCTCTATCAGCTTTTTTTGCTTAGGCAAAAGTCCTGCGTGATGAAAGGCTACACCGCCTTCTATACATCTTGCTAGCTTCTTACATTGTTGTGTTGGCACATCTAAAACATTTAACAGGCTGTTTGATAGTTTTTGTAATTCTGTGATTTCCTCAAAAGAAAAATATTTTTTAGCAACAGTAGAAAGTTTTTCTGCAAGAGATTCAGCATTTTTTCTAGAAGCAACAAAAAACAGTAATTGCTTATTCATCTTCAAGGAATTAAGTAAAATTGCTGCTTCTTGACTTTGGTGGCTGTCCAATGAATATTTTTTCTTTCCATAAAATTCTATTACAGAACCGAAGCAAACACCTTCATAAAGTTTTACTGGTCGCCAATCGCTTTCAACAATTTTTGTGTCTAACCAATTAGCAAGCTCATTTGCATTGCTAACAGTCGCGCTTAACCCCAATATTTGAGCGTGAGGAACTATATGCCTAAGACGTGTAAGCAATACTTCTAGCGTTGGTCCTCTTGAAACATCTGTTATCATGTGAATTTCATCAACAACTATCAAGCCTATGTCTTTTATCCAATCAGCTCCATGTCTTATCAAACTATCAGCTTTTTCGTTACTGCATATAATCCAATCATAATCTCTTAACCATGGATCACTACTATCCAAATCTCCTATGCTAAGAGCAACTTTTATGCCCAGTTTACTTGCTTTATCCTTGAAAGTTTCATAATGTTCTTGCGCCAAAGCAACAAGAGGACACAAATAAATCATTTTCATGTTTTTATTAAAACAATTTATACCAGCGATAAACGCACACAATGTCTTACCACTAGCAGTGGGAGCTACGATTATTAAATTATCTCCATCAATTAATCCATTCTTAATAGCAAGAGATTGAACTGGATTTAAAGACTTGAAACCAAACAATTCAAGAGTTTTGTCCACCATATCTTTTTTAATTTTCATAGAAACAAATTTCACTTTCAAAGATTAAATAATAATTTGTCACTCGTTTAGCGTGCAAGTTTTGTTTAAATTTAAATATAATTGGAAAAATAATGTTTGGAAAAATTACTTGATTTTATGAAAATCATTTTATTAATATTTTGTTTTTTTAAAAATAGGGGGTGACTGATATGTGCGAATGTGGTGGACATTTGTATTACAAGTTTGATGAAGGTTTTAAAGCGGTGGACATTTGTTTAATTTGCGGAAAAACAAGACATCATAACAAGTTGTTAAATTTTTTGTTTGGATTTTAAACTATTTACTCTCGCTATACCAAAATCTTAAAAACAAATAAAATCTTTGCACAACAAATCCAACTATAATTCCTAAGATTGCACCAACAATCACATCTTCTGGTCTATGTGCAAGAGTCACAACTCTTAAAGCACCTATAAATATGGATGTAACAGCAAATAGTGAAGAAAGAATTTTGTTTTTGGTCTCTAACATAAAAGCTGTGGTTAATGCGAAAGCTATTAATGTATGTCTGCTTGGAAAAGAGTAACCTTGCGGGCAGTTGGTTAAGCCTACACATGGTCGAGGAGATTTTACGATATTTTTTATCAATTCTGCCAAGTAATAGCTTAAAATAAAAGTTAAAAGAAGGGTTATGAAAAGTTGCAAATATCTTCTTTTCCACCTTCTACTCATACTATCAATCTAACTATTAATTTTGTGTTTGGATTTTTTAACTCTTCTATTAGCTCCCTTTTTATGTCGTTAGCTGCTTTATCGGCTTTAAGAGCTATGGTTCTGTCATCTATAAAAGATGATTTTCTTATCACAAGGCTTGTAGGATTTTTCAAAATGAGCTTTTCATGTCCAAAAGCCACTATTTCATCTTTAATATTGTTAGCGATGAGAACAAACTTTAGTTTTTTTCCTTGCTTGAGGAATTTTTTTGTAGTATTAGCTAAATCAAAACAAGACTTGTCAGCGTTTACCGCTATTATACAATCTCCCCTTTTAGTTAAAAAATTTTCTTTCGTAATTTCCAAAGTAGTCTTGTGCTTAGCTGAAATAAGAGGGTGACCATAAGCAACAATTTCCTCTAATATCATAGCTTTTTCTCAACAAGAACCTGTTACTTGAGTTGAATTTCCTTCTAACTTTGTAGAGCATTCAGCTGGCACCTTATTAAAAGCAGTGCAAATAGCTTCTTTAAAGGCTTCTGGCGTTCTTGGACCATTATAAGTTTTTCCATTTATTATCAGAGTTGGGGAACCTCTAACTTTGTTTTGTTTTACCAAATTCTCATGCTGCTTTAATATTTCTAATGCTTCCTTACTTTTAGAACATTCGTCTATCTTTTTATCATCTATATTGAATTTTTTCGCTGCACTTCTCCAACATGCATCCAAAGCTTTCTCATCTCTGTATACGCTGAAGCAATTTGCATTTATCTCCATTAAATATTTCCAAAAAGTTGTTTGATCATAATATTTCATTACACATATTTGTCTCAAGTTCTCTAAAGCTTCATTCAAACCATGTAAAGAGTCGACTGATTTGTAATCCTCGCCGTTCACATTTGCTATAAATAGTATGTTGAATTCTGCTTTATTCTTTAAAAGATCGAAAACAGGTTTCATCGCATTTTCAGCTTGTATTCCAAACGGACAAAAAGACATCACATACAAATCAACTTTCGGTTTATCACTATTAGGGGCGTCAAATTTTGTTTCCTCGACTTCCTTAGGTAGAGAGACTGTCATATCTATTGGTTGAGATAAAAACAAATACTTGCCGTCTTTGCTAACATAAACCGGAATATTTTGACCTTGATAGGAAGTTGTGACTTTGAACATGCCTGACTCTTCTTCTACTGATACCAAGGATGCTTTATTCGGCCCTTGAACAATATTTTCATTTATAAAATTAACGGTTTTTTCTCCAACACTTGTAGCATTTTGTGGATTAAAATAAAGATAAGCTAATACTATAACCGTTACTGAAAGAATAATTGTCGCGATTATCCAAAAGTTGAATTTATGTCTCTTTTCTTCTGGATGTTTTTTCTTAACCATTAAACTATTAGGTTGTAAAAGTAAATATAAAAATCTATTGTCTTTAAGGCTAAGCATTGGAAAATTTAATTTTCAAACTCGTTAATAGAATTAATGAAAAGAGAAGAATGGAAATCTGCTGCTGGATTTTTACTAGCATCCATAGGTTCAGCCGTAGGGTTGGGAAGCATTTGGAGATTCCCATACATTTTTAGTCACTACGGTAAGGGAAATTTTTTATTTGCCTACATAATTTCTGTCATATTTTTTGGACTGCCTTTAATGTTTTTAGAGTTTGCTAGTGGGAGAAAGTTTAAAGGCTCTGTTACAACGGTGTTTGCAAAGTTAAACAGCAAGCTAAAATGGCTTTCTTTATTGCCTATAATTGTTGTTTTCTTCATACTCTCATACTATATAGTCATAGTTGGATGGGTTTTCGGATATTTCATTAACTCGTTTCTCATGATAGAAATAGATTTTGCCCAATATAGCAGCTCCATGTTCCCAACAATTTCTACATTATTATCTTTGATTATCTCTTCTGCTATAGTATACTTTGGTATAGAAAAAGGAATTGAAAGATTTTCGAAAATATTCATGCCTTTGTTTTTCGTTATTCTTTTAATTATGTTTGTTTTTGTTTTGACTTTGCCTAATGCATACAAGGGTGTGGGAGACTATTTCAAAATAAATTTCTCGGATATGATAGATGGTAAAGTTTGGTTGTTTGCTGTGAGTCAAGCCTTGTTTTCTTTATCCCTAGGTAGCGGGATAATGATTACATATGGAAGTTATTTAAGTAGAAAAGAAAACATACCTGTATCTTCTCTCATCATAGCATTATCAGTTATTTTTACAGCATTGTTAAACAGTATTATAATTTTTAGTTTTATTCATTCAAGTAAAGAGATTGTATCAGGCTCGAAGCTTGCGTTTGAAGTTATGCCCAAGATATTTTCTGAAATAAGTCTCGGTAATGTTATGCAAGTTTTGTTTTTCTCATTAACTTTCATAGCTGGATTAACATCGGCTATATCGATGAAAGAGGTTTTGGTAGCTTTTTTAGTTGATGAATTAAAGTTAGAGAGAAAAATATCTTTGACGGTTCTATTTTTTGCTCTGCTTATCTTGAGTATATCAATTTCTTTAAATTATAGTGGTTTCTTTTTAGAAAAAATAAACTTGCTAGAAAAGCTTGACTTTATTTTTGGTGGGCTGATGCTAATTCTATCATCTATTTTAACCTCACTTGTTCTCTCATGGAATTGGAACACAAAGAGTTTGATAGAAGAAGTTGACATAAAACTTGAAAATGTTAACAAAAAATTGGACAAATTTGTGGAAAGAGATGTTTTTCTCTTGCTTGTAAGATTTATTCTACCGTTTGTTTTGCTACTGCTATTGTTAAGCGAAGTAGGTATTTAAAAGAAAAATCTTGCGAAATTTTTTTGCTAAATTATTTGCCAAAATGTGCAAAAATTGAAAATACTTGTATTTTTATCTGAAAAGCGCCAAGGCAGGGATTTGAACCCTGAAGGGCATAGCCCGCCGGATGTCCTTCGGTTCACCTCCTTTTAATCATAGATCATGGTCAAGCCATCTTCCACATCGGAACCGACTCAAGTCCGGTGCATTACCTGGTTCTGCCACCTTGGCACAACTATTAAAATATAAAATAAAACCCTTTAAATTTGTTTTCTCAATTAAAATTCATGGCTATACTTACGGAGGAAAGGCTAAAAAAATATAAAAAGGCTGGATATAGAATTGTCGGGAAAAATTTGCATACAGCTATCGAGATTTGTAGATGGACGAAATAGGTCTTGAGAAATAGAAGAAATTGTTACAAGGTATTGTATGGTATAAGATCGCATAGATGCATTCAAATGACCCCTACTTTGGACTTTTGTCCATTCTCATGTAAGTTTTGTTGGAGAACATTTGGTCCGGACAGATTTAAAGCACAAAATAAATGGGACTTGCCGCAAGAGATTATTCCAGAAATAATAGATGCTCAAATAAAACTACTATCTGGATTTGGGGGTAGCCCATATACACCAAAACATCTGTGGGAGGAGGCTAAAAAACCTATGCACGTAGCTATTAGTTTGGATGGCGAGCCTACTTTATATCCTTATATAGCGGAGTTAATAAAAGAAATAAAATTGAGGGGTATGACAGCATTTCTAGTAACTAATGGAACGATGCCAAATAAACTTTATGAGATGATAGAAAAAAAGGCGGAACCAACAAACCTTTACATAAGCGTTTATGCGACTAATAAGAGCGATTACAAAATGGTGACCAATTCTTCTTTAATCGATGAGTGGGAAAGAGTGAATACAAGTTTGAGTCTAATGCAAGAATTTAAAGAGGCAAGAACTGTTTTTAGAATGACTTTAGTTAAGGATTTGAACATGAAGGATCCTGAAGGTTTTGCAAAATTGATAAACATGTCTCAACCTCAATTTGTCGAGTTAAAAGGTTATTCTCATTTAGGCGAATCTAAGCTTAGATTAAAAAGAGAGAACATGCCGACATTAGAAGAACTGGAGAATTTTGCTAAGGAATTGCAAAAATTCACGGGCTATATAATTAAAGCAAAGGATTTAGTAAGCAGGGTTGTGATAATGGTAAGAGATGAAGATGTATGGCGACAGAATTTAAAAAGTATTGGAAAAGATTTTGATGAAGACGGTGTGCTGGTGTTTAACTAAAACTTTATTTTATGTTTAAAACCTGATCTTTCAGCTTTCTTTAACGGCCATGCATCTTCTATTAGCATATCCGGTATCTTGTCGTCTAAGACTGGATAGGCTTTTTTGCATTTCTCACAAACAATAAACATACCTTTTTCGCTCACATCCCCTTTGCATAGAGGACAAGCCAATATTTCTAACAATTCTTTTTTTACAGGCATAAAATTATTAAAACATTTTTTGATAAATATTTAACTTTTTAAGCTTCGTGTTGTTACAAAAAATTCTATAGGCTTAATAATATTACATCCCAATTTATTGATATAACTTGGCTAAGTCTTGTTGGATTAATTTTCCTCTAACATAATATAGTCTTGAAAACATCAAATAATACAGTTTTTGAAGTTAATCCTAGGAAATCAAAAATATGATATTCGCGAAAAATTCAATTATTCACAATTTTGTATATATTGGTTTATATATGAAAATTTTGCTAAAATATATTTTAATGTCCGGCCTTACGTCGGAATATATTATAATGAAAAAACTTTTTGATGAAATAAAAATGAGAGGTGCATCAAAAAAATACAAAAAATATATTGAAATAATAAAGAAATATTTAGAATCTGGCAAGAGTATAAGAGAATTTATTTCTGAAGCATCGAACAAAAAAGTGACATATTTGGTGCTAAAATTTTTTACCGAAAACATTTTAGAAATGCCGACAGAAGACATAAGTGTTTTTGAGGAAAAATACAAAATACCTGTAATATTGTCAAAATCAGAAATTGAAAGAATGATAAATCTAACAAACAACAAAACACACTATGCTATTTTATGTGCATTATATTTTGCTGGTTTGAGACTGCAAGAGGCGAGATTTTTAAAATGGAGTGAGATAGATTTTGAAAACGATTTAATAACAATAAACGGTAGAAATCAAAGAGTTTTGTTTCTTCACCCAAAACTAAAAGAAGCGTTGAGCAAACTAAATAGAATTAGCAATTATGTTTTTGTTTCTTGTGAGGGAAAAATATATGATGAAAGAACTATACAACAAATAGTTTCTAGAGCTGCGAGGAGAGCTAGAGTGCATAAACGCGTTTCACCTTATACATTAAGGCATACGTTTGCAGTTCACTTGCTTGAAAATGGGGCAGACATAAGATATGTTAAGTATTTGCTTGGTCACAAGGATATAAGAAGCACGCAAATATATGAGTATATTGCAAATAAAAACATAAAGTCTTTGGCGAAATTGATATGAGTTTGCAATCAAACACTTTATTTTTATCTTCGACGAGCCAAATTTTAATGAAATGTTATTTTTTATTTCAATAAAAATTAAAACTAGCCTAGCAAAATAATTATTATGCAACACTTTTTTAATCCAAAGTCTATTGCAGTAATAGGAGCTTCAAGAGACGAAGGCAAACTGGGGCATATAATTTTTAAAAATTTTTTTGAAAATGGTTTTAAAAGATTGTATCCAATAAATCCTAATGCCGACGAAATATTGGGAATAAAATGTTACAAATCGGTTTTAGAAGTGAAAGATAACATAGATTTGGCTGTTATTGCAGTTCCAGCAAAAATTGTATCACAAGTTTTAACAGAATGTGTTAAAAAGAAAGTAAATTCGGTTGTAATAATTTCTTCTGGATTTTCTGAAATTGGAGAAGAGGGTAAAAGAATGGAAGAAGAGTTGAAAGGCATTATTTCTAAAAATAAAACAAGAATTATAGGACCAAATTGCATAGGGATATATGATGCTTATTCAAAGGTGGACACTTTGTTTTTATCAAAAGAAAGATGTGGGAGACCAAAAAAAGGCAATATTTCATTTATTTCTCAATCAGGAGCTGTAGGCTCAACTGTGTTGGACGTGTTTTATAATATGGATATCGGTATAAGCAAGTTCGTATCTTATGGCAATGGTATAGATATAACTGAAACAGAACTCTTAGAGTTTTTAGGAAAAGACAAATCAACCAAAGTAATACTTGCTTATTTGGAGGGATTAAAAAAAGATGGAAGAATTTTTTTGGAAAAGGTAAAAAAAATCAAAAAACCTATAATAGTGCTTAAAAGCGGTAAAAGCGACAAAGGCTCTAAGGCTGTTTCTTCACACACAGGTTCTTTGGCTGGAGAGAGCAAAATATACTCATCTGCCTTTAAACAGTTTGGTATAATAGAAGCAAATAGGTGGGAAGAGTTGTTAGATTATTCTATCGCCTTTTCAACCCAACCTGTGCCAAGAGGCAATAGAATCGTTATAATAACCGATGGTGGCGGTTTTGGTATTTTAGCAACTGACGAAGCTGAAAGATTGGGTTTACTATTGCCAGAACCTTCTGAAAAGTTGAAAAGAAGTTTAGCAAAAACCATGCCAACTTATGCAAGTCTCCATAATCCAATAGATTTAACAGGAGATGCAACGGCTGAAAGATATAAAATAGCATTAAAAGAGTGCTTGTCAAGCAAAGAATACGATGGTGCGATCGTGATTTGTTTATTTCAGGTGCCGACAGTGGAAGAAAAAGTTGTGGACTATATAATTGAATGCAAAAAATTTAGAAAGCCGATAATAGTATGTTCTGTCGGAAGTGACTTTACCGAAAGACAAAATAAGAAGTTAATGGCAAATAACATACCTGTTTATCCTACACCAGAAAGAGCTGTGAGAGCTTTTCATGCTTTAGTGAGATTTTATAAATAAATTTTTATTATCGAATTTTTAATGAGATAAAAATTATGTATAATTAACACGTTTTGACTTGTTTTTCAGAAACCTCCAGACCCACAGGAATTGTATAATACTTTTCACCTATTTTTATTACACATTCAATGTTGTTGTTTTTCATCACATAATAAATGCAGTTTTTACTTTGCGCCCAGTTACATTCTAATGATTTATAGTTAGACTCTAAGGTAGCGAATTTTCTATTCAATTCGTCATAGCTATCCTGCAACATCCTAATTTGTTCTTTCAATTCTTGCTTTTCTACAACACATGTGTCAACATTTTTTTGCGACCTTTCTATCTCCTTTCTTGAAGACTCCAAATCTGATCTTGTTTTACTCAAATCAGAAGAACATTTTTCTAATTCTGTTTTAGTTCCTGCTAACTCTGTTTCCAAAGTTGCCATTTGTTTTTCCATAACCAAGACTCTTGATTGAGCTTCAGTTATTTTACCTGTATAGGTAACATAACCTGTATAACTTACAGCAAAGAGAGCAATCAAAACCAAGGGAATAAACACAAGTATCCATTTATGTTTCGAGTTCTCGTCAAAATGAAGCTCTTGTTTAAAGGCTTCCCATTTATCCTTCAATTTTTCAAAAAACCTCTTTATGGGAGAACCCCTCTTATCTTCATAAGGCTCATACATAGACATCTATGTATTTTATTTGAAAATTTAATACTAAATAATTATTTCTTGGTATTCATCAAAAATTCCTTTTCTAACTCCTTTACAAGATTTTCTATCGATTTTGCCGTATCGAGCAATACACTCTTCGGGTTTACTCCTTTTGTTTTCACAAATATCTTTGGCTCTGCCATGTACGGATGCTCTTTTATCGCTGCAGCTTCCTCTATCTCTTTCTTTTCCCATAGCTGCTCGCTTATTAGATTAGCAAAACCTATGGTATCGCCTTTAATTTCAAGTAAAAGAGAATCTTTTTCTTGTTTTATGACCCTTACTTCCATATTAACACCTAAACAACAATTATATTCTAACCTAAGATTTATAAATTTAGTTGAATGCTTAAATTAGCTTTTAACATAATACTATAATATGGCTTTGAACATCGTGCAGAAGTACAAGCTAAACACCGAAGATTTCAAAATATACTTTGATAACAACAAAAAAACACATATAGCTGAAAATATAGAAACAGGTGAAAAAACTAACATAGGGGTTTTGGGAATTTTTCTTGAAATGGGAATATTGAGACCCTTGGATGAGGAGGATAAGCTCATAAAGTTGGAAAGAAAGATGGCAGAACTAGAGAAAAAATTGGAGATGCTTATCGATAAGGTTGAAAACATTCAAATGAATTTCGCCTTTTCTGAGAAAAAAAGTGTTGAAACAGAGGAAAAAAATGTAGAGAAAGTTAAAGAAAAACCAAAGTTTGATATAAGAGAAAAAATAATAGAAAAATCTTTGAGCAAGATAAAATACGATGAAAATGTTATAAAAGATAGCGACGACGAAGAAAAAGTATGGGAAGAGATTTAATCAATTGTTTCTAGCCCATTTGAGCTTTTTTGGATTTCTGCCCATATGCCAACTCTTTTCGCATTTTCTGCTACAAAAATATTTTATCACATTAGAATTGAGCACATACATCTTTCCTTTATTAGGAGGTAGTTTTTTTCCACAAAAAGAACATTTTGACACTTTTATCTACCTTCTAGCTTACCTGCTGACTCCATCTCAGTTTCTCTTAACATCAATATATCCTTTACTCTCACGGGACCAAAAACATTTCTTGTCAATATCTTTCCTTTATCCTTTCCCTCTAAGACTCTGCATCTTACTGTCATAACCCCTCTCACACCTGTCCGACCTAACAATTCTAAAACTTCTGCCGGTACAGCATCTTCAGCCATTACTTACCACCGCTCTTTAACATACTTATTATTTCGTTCACTAAATCTCTTGCTTCGCCA
This sequence comes from Candidatus Aenigmatarchaeota archaeon, assembly GCA_025058005.1. Taxonomy (GTDB): domain Archaea; phylum Aenigmatarchaeota; class Aenigmatarchaeia; order CG10238-14; family CG10238-14; genus JAHLMN01. The sequence continues at coordinate 997 of JANXDN010000003.1, read as the reverse complement.
GGTTCTATGATGCAGACAGAAGCAGCTTGGACATTTATTCCCGCCGATCTGCCTAACTCTTCTTTTGAAGGTACAAACACATACGGACATTTCTTTTCATTACAAAGTATCGGCAAATGCATGACTATTTCTTTTGGATTTACATCTTCTGCTATTACAACAAGCTTTGCTTGAGACCTTTCTACCGCCTTTGTAACCTCATTTGTGCCTTTTTTTATTTTACCTGTGTTTCTAGCAATTTCTATCGCTTGCAAAACTTTATTTACAATATCTTTGATTGCCAAATCATTTCACCTCCATAAAGGATCCATTCATTACAACAAATTAAGAATTTTTTAATATTTATAAATCTTTTTAAGCATTAAATTCATAGAATTGTTAACCCGTTGGCACTGCTTAAGGCAGGAGGGATAGCAAGTGAATATTAAGGAAAAGATAAAAGAGTTAAGGGAAAAGTCAAAAAAGAGAAAATTTACTCAAAAAGTGGATATAATTATAACGTTTAAAGAGTTTGATGTCAACAAACCAGAAAACAAGATTGACGAGTTTTTCCAATTACCAAAAGGTATTGGAAGACCCACTAGAATAACAATATTCCATTCTGAAAAGTTAGCTACAAATCATAAAGTTTTGGCTCCAACAGATATAGAAGCTTTGGAAAAGGATAAGAAAAAGTTGAAAAAATTGATAGGAGAAACTGATATATTTGTGTCAGAACCAAAACTCATGCCTTTAGTTGGCAAATCCTTAGGAAAGTATCTCGCACCAAGAGGCATGATGCCGAAACCGATTATAGGCGATGTTAACAATTTTCTCAAATCTTTAGAAGGTAGTGTTAGAATTAGCATAAAAAAACAGGCAGCAATCCAAACAATAGTTGGCAGTGAGAACATGAAGGATGAAGATATAGCTGAAAACATCGAAGCATTGCTTAATTATTTGGTGCACAAGCTGCCGAAGGGAAAGCACAACATAAAAAATGTTTACTTAAAGTTTA
>JANXDN010000039.1 GCA_025058005.1 Candidatus Aenigmatarchaeota archaeon | reverse complement strand
GAAAGGGGCGAAATATATGGAAAAATATTTGTTGTTGGGGACGATGATTTACTGAGTATTGTTTTATCCTTGACTGGTTTTCCGGAGAAAGTTGTGGTGATAGATGCCGATGAAAGAATAATAGATTTTATAAACAGTCTATCAAAAAAATATTCTTTAAATGTTGAGGCACTTGTTTGCGATGTTCAAAAAGAATTGCCGAAAGAGTTAAAAAGAAAGTTTGATGTTTTTGTGAGCGATCCTGTGGAAACACTAGCAGGCATAAAACTTTTCCTGTCAAGAGGTGTTTCGGCATTAAAAGGTGTGGGTTGCAGCGGATATTTTGGGCTAACCACATTAGAGGCTTCAAGAAAAAAATGGTTTGAAATTGAAAAAATTTTATTAGAAATGGGTTTTGTAATAACTGACATAAAAAGAAGATTTAGCGTTTATCCTGAGAGTAATTTACCTATACAAACAAATACTCCTTTGTTCAGGTATTTACAATTTTATCCAAAAAATGATTGGTATTGCTCTAGTTTTTTAAGAATAGAAGCTGTTAAGGATGTAAAACCAGCGATAGAAGGGGAAATGATAATAAATGAAAAGGTTTATGCGGATGAAGAAACTTTGGCAACGCCATTTTAGATTATTCTTGCATGGAAATTTTTAGATTATACATTTGCTCCAAGTTGAGAAGTTTTAAAATTAAAGCTTTTTGTGTATGCAACCTATTTTCTGCTTGGTCAAAAACAATTGATCTTATATCTTCTATCACCTTATCATCTACCTCTTGCCCTCTATGTGCTGGCAAGCAATGCATAAATAACGCGCTACCTGCTTTATCTAACAATTGTTGTGTTACACGATATTTTGGCAAGAATTTTTTCAATCTTTTTTGCGTCTCCTTTTCTTGGCCCATGCTCACGAAAACATCAGTATATACTATGTGCACGTCTTTTACCGCTTTTACTGGATCACGTATAATAGAAATGTTGCTTCCACTTATTTTCGCCTGAGTTTTTGCTCTTTCCAATATATCCTTATTTGGCTCATAACCCTTCGGACATGCAATATTTATATGCATACCTAATTTTGTTACAGCTAATAACAAAGAGTGTAGTACATTATCTGAGCCGTCGCCTACAAATGCTATTCTTATATCCTTTAATGTCCTGAATTTTTCTTTTATTGTATAAACATCCGCTAAAGCTTGACATGGATGCTCTAAATCGGATAAAGCATTGATTACGTTCATTTTTGAAATTTTTGCCATTAACTCTAAATCTTTCTGTGAAAAAACTCTTGCCACTATTGCATGTGCATATCTTTCTACTGTCCTTATAGTATCTTCTAGTGGCTCGCCTCTAGAAAGTTGACTGGTTATTTTGTCTAAGAAAACTACTTCTCCGCCCAATTGCTTTATTCCAATTTCAAAAGATAGTCTTGTTCTTGTTGATGGTTTTTCAAAATAAAGGCAAAATATTTTGTTTTTTAAAACATCGGAATTTGGATATTTTTTTAGCTTGTCTGTTAGTTTGAAAAGTTCTAACATTTCTTCTCTTTTTATGTCGTTTATACTCAAAAAATCTTTAAGCATTAGAAGTTATTTGATTTCAGAATTAAAAAATGTTGATGTCTGCAAGTGTAGATTTAAGATAAAATAAAATAGTTGCTGTAAACTGAAAAGTTTATTTGGAGATAACTTTGAGTGATAGTGGACGTTAGATAATTTTGCCTTCATAAACTTAAACTCTTGAAAAGTTTGCACCGTCAACTGAAATTATTTTTCTTTTTTCATCTATTTCAAAATCAACTGGCAAAAACTTTTCAATCACATGAATATTTGTGAGGCAATGCTCGGTAATGCTTTCAACCTTAATTTTAGATTCTCCATTTGCTAAAGCCATATAGATGAGTAATTGATCTGCAAGAAATTTGTCTATAACTGCATCTGATTTTAGTAGAGATTCGAACGCCGTAGAAATTTTTATTGCAAAATTTTCTGGCTCAAAACCTCTTTCTGATATTGCATCTAAACCTAATATAGAATTTTTAAAAGCGGCTGATAAAAATATAGATGCACCAAAATCCTCAGTATTATCAAACTTTAATCCGATAGAAATTTTGTCTTTTGGTATCATATACTCAAATACGCCAACAGAAGCTTTAGCCATTCTCTCGGCATATTCCTTTGGGTATTTACCTACCAAAGATTCTATGTGCATGCCTAAAAAATCTCCTCTTTCTATAGCAACTATGGGTTTTACTTCTTTCACTGGTTCCACCAAAAGTTTCACTTCACCGCCACCTCTTGGATAAAAACCATGTCTTGTTATTTCTACCCCAGCATTTATTCCCATCTTTCTTATCATCGGCAAAAATACAAATTTTATGTAATTTATTGTAGGTGACCATGCAACATCCGTGCCACCTTTTATTTGCAGCTTAACTTCCTTATCAGTAAATATCAACACAGGGAGCAAGGCTTGAATAAGCAAGCTTATACTACCAGCAGTGCCTATATCAATTTTTCTATCTCTCGCAACTAACTGCCAAGGTTTAAAGTGAACTTCTAAAGAGTTTTCTTCTAAACCTTTTATTTGAGCGTTACAAAACTCGCCAATGAATTTTATCACATTAAGATGTTGCGGTCGTAAACCTGGTTTTGCATCCTTTTTTCCTTTTCTTATATTTGTAATCCTTACCTCTTTACCTGTTAAGGCAGAAAGGGATATGGCTGAACGAAGCATTTGCCCGCCGCCTAAGGAGCCGTCTATGTGTATCATTAAGAATTATTTTGAGATTTTTTATTTTTATTAATTAGGTTGAATTGTGCGTGGAAAAGCTTTATTTTTTTATCCTAATAAACATGAAAAGGTGAAATATTCAACACTTTATTCGTCTATATCCTCTAATATGCTAGAAGCATAATCAACTATTTTTTTGTTTATATTAACTTGAGCCTCCTCTATTTTTTTCTTAACAAACGGATCGTGACCCATCGTCTTTTCTATGGTCCACAATATAAGCAAATTGCTTTGCAATTCGAGCCAGAAAAATGCTTTTTCCATATATCTTTTAGCTTTTGCCGAATCTTTTGCAGATAAAGCTTCCTGTTTCCAAGTAAAATAATGTTGAGAACATGTCTCAATTATTTCTTTTGGTTCAAGTTTCATAATTTACTTATTAGTAATACTACTATATAAATATTACTATTTTGTAGTAAATATATTTTTTAATCCCAAAAATCCAAAATATTTTATATCATGAGCAACCCTTTAAATATAATCTTGGAAATGCTGTTTCTCTTGATAAAAAGTCTTGTAGAAGCTTTGTTTATGATAATAAGTAAAACAGCTGAATTCTTCATAGCAATAGCAGGCTTTTCGGCTTTGAGTGTGGAAAATGCTATAATAGGCGCGTTAATAGGGGGTGTAGTGTTGTTTTTAATAGCAAAATATGTTTTCGGTATTTCAAAAGAATTGTTAATAGTAATAGCAATATATTTCATTTTAATAGCCATTATAATCCTTTATAGAACTATTTCATAACAGCCTGTTTCTGGAGAAACGGCATCGAAACCCATATCTCTTATCTGTTGGGCAAACTCTTCCGTCTTATCTCCATGTATACAAAAAATCTTTTTAGGATTTGCCTTTTCTATTAGCTTAAACAGTTCTCCTCTTGAAGCATGAGAGCTAAAGTCGAACTTTTTTACTCTTGCCTTTACCTTTAGCTCGCTTCCATTCAAATTTATCCTACCTGTTTTTAAAAGCTCGTAGCCAGCTGTTCCAGGAACTTGGAAACCAGTAAATGCGACAGAAGAATTTTCTCTGTTATATATCCTTTTTAGATATTCTAAAACAGTTCCGCCTTCTAGCATACCTGAACCAGCAATTATTATACAAGGTCGCTTTACAATCCTTTTTCTTTGATAGGGCTCTACATATCTTACGTCTAAGCGTTGTAACGCTTTCTTTAAGCTATTGTAATCTTTCTGCAACTCTGGATAAGCATTTATTATTTCTGTAGCCGTTACGGCCATACCATCCATATATATTGTTGCATTTATCCCATACTTGTCTAAGATAAGCAGAATTTCTTGGGAGCGACTAACAGCAAAAGAGGGTAGTAAGACTACGCCGTCGTTGCTCAAGGTTTCATTTATGAACTCTACAAATCTCTTTTCTTCTTTCTCTCTCTTCGGATGCTCCCTGTCAGCATATGTGCTCTCGGTTATTAAAATGTCTGCTTCTTTGGGCAATTCTGCACCTTTAACAAGTCTTGTATCACTAAGCTTGAAATCCCCTGTATAGAGTAATGTATGTTCGCTGTCTATGAAAAACATACAAGAACCAGGGATGTGACCGGCATCATATGGTGTTATTGTCGTTTCCCCTATTTCTATCGATTCTTTGTAATCTATTGGACGAAAATCTTTTAGAACTCTTTTTACATCCTCCTCGTCAAAACCTAAAAAGTATTTCTCTTGCTTGGCTATTTTCAAAGTATCTAATAACAATAGTTGAGTA
>JANXDN010000038.1 GCA_025058005.1 Candidatus Aenigmatarchaeota archaeon | reverse complement strand
AAACAAAGAATAATTAGCATTTATTGTTATAGGTGGTTTGTATCTTAAAACATAACCAACAAATGGAGCATAACATTCTTCTATTATTCTTTCTAAAACATCCCTATACTGCCAAGGTGGCTGATAAAAGTGTAATAGCAACGAAACATAAATTGTTCCCATAGTTAAAAGAAAAAAATTAAAAAAATAAATTCATTTCCAAAATTTCTTAGTCCTTATAAAATTTTTTTCCGCTTCAAATATAGCTTTTATAAAATCATCCTCTGTAAAATAAATGTTTCTTAATATCCTCAAAGCGGTTTTAGGACCAACACCTCTCGCTGATAAGGCTATTATAGCTTTTTTACCATAAACTATTACTAATTCAGAAACTTTACTCATCTTTTCAAACATCTTTTTTTCCTCTATCGTCATTTCTTTGTTATGGATATGCTTACTTACAATCCTTTCAGCTTCTAAAAAGTTGGGGTTGCAAACAGCTATCAATTTTGCTCTACAATTATGACACCTTATTTCTTCTGGTATATCCTTTATTTGTAGTGTCATAGACCATTTTCCGCAATTCATGCATACAAGCTTTACTTTTTTCTTTAACAATCTTTGTTTAAATATACTCAATATTTGCACATCTGCTTTCTGGGGACCAAATATTTCACTTTTCAACCTCAAACCGGCCTTACCTAATGGAGAGAGCCTATTAATGAAAATGACTTTTATTTCTTTTTTCTGAATTAACTCTAAAATTTTTTTAGCGTTTTCCAAATCCAACTTTTCGGTTTTTATTTCATTCAAAGTTTCTTTCCAAACGGGGCTATCCTTATACACTTCTATTATTTTTGAAAATGAAATTTTACCAAAGTCCACTTCTCTACTTATTACACCAAATCTTCTTGCGACGTGTAAAAATTTCCATTGAAATAACTTTGTATTTACTATGGAAGCATCGATTGTTTCTTCCAATAATTGAGGTGAGGTTTTATATAAAATATCATTCAATACTTCCTTACCTTTTTCTGGCATCTCAAAAATTATTCTATATGGATCTGTTTTAAAACTAACTGAACCAAAATGTAAAGAAAGAAAATATGAAAAAAATCTACCTAAGGTATCATTGACTTGGTTACCAAAGCAAGAATTCATTATTACAGTTTCGCCCTCTTTCTCTATAACAATTCTTTTATCTGTAGGAACAACAAAATTCATCTGCTTTTTAATGATATTTACCATTCTTGTAGCTGAATTTTTGTCGATAGGATAATTTTTCATTAGCATTTGTATTATTTCCTTCTTTTTGTAGCCATGGTTTATCCAGGTTTCTATTTCTCCTCTTAAAACGCCAACATCTTGCGCAACTTCAAAGCTTACTGGCATCAACTCGCCTTCCCAGGCCGGAACCGAAGCTTCCACCCCCCCGGCCCCCCCCCCCCCCCCCCCCCCCCCCACAATACTTACAATTCTCCATGGCTCACCTTTGATTATAAAATTCATTCCCTCTTCTGCATTAACAGCCACAAATTCTTCGTCCAATGTTCCTACTTTTTCATTTGTTAAAACGTTTATCACATCATAATTTTTACTGTCAGGTATGGTACTCAAATTATTCAAATAATATAACAAGCCTCTTTTAGAAATTTTCATTTTATCTCCGTCAATAAACAAATATCTCAAGTCTGACAAAAGCATACAAACAGAGAGAAATGTTTCTTTTTTTAGATGTTTATATGGCGAGGATTTTCTCACAATACTAAAAACTTCATCAAATCTCATTCTATAGTTGTCTCTTAACAAACCGATAATTTGGTGTGCTAGCACATCCAAGGAATTTACATGCATTTTTATTTTTTGTAATTTGTTGGTTAATGCGTGTTTTGCTATTATAGCAGACTCAAAACAATCATCTATATCTGTAACTATTATTATGCCCGTGGATGTTTCGCTAAAATGATGACCAGATCTGCCTATTCTTTGCAAAGCTCTAGAAGGTTGACGGGGCGACATATAATGAATTATAAAATCTACTGAACCTATATCGATGCCTAACTCAAGTGAAGATGTTGCTACAATAGCTTTTAATTTTTGATTTTTGAAATCTTCTTCCACTCTTATTCTAACATTTTTGCTCAAACTACTGTGATGATTTTCTATTTTCAAATCTGGAAAAGCATGTTTTAAACGAGAAGTTAATATTTCTGCAAAATCCCTTGTATTAGTAAAAATAATTGTAGAGTTATGCTCATTTACTAATCTGCTTATTTCTCTTAATCTTGCGCTTACACGCATATCACTGCCTATTATTTCTGAAATTTTTCTATCTTCCTCTTCTGCCTTCGGAGAAACAACACTTATGCTTATTTTTTTGGCAAACTCAGACCTTACTATTTCCACATTTTCTCCAGCAAAAAACTTGGCCACTTTTTCTGGTTCAGCAATAGTTGCGCTTAACATTACTATTTGGAAATTCTTGCATAGAAGTTTGAGTCTTTGCAAAGCTAAAGCCAATTGGGTGCCTCTCTTACTTTCGGCGAGCTCGTGTACTTCATCTACAATAACCCATTTCACATTTTTCAAGTTCTCTCTCATTTTCTTTGCAGGCAATATTGCTTGTAATGTTTCTGGTGTAACAACCAGCATATCATCTGGAAACTCTGCCTGCTTTTTTCTCTCATATGAGGATGTATCACCATGCCTTACCGAAATGTTGATTTCTATTTCTTTGCTCCAAAAGTTAAATCTTTTCAACAAATCTCTGTTTAATGATTTTAGTGGGGTAATGTAAATAATGCTGGTTGGTTTTGGTTTTGTTTCTAACCACATACTAAATATTGGCAGCATTACTGCCTCTGTTTTGCCCAAACCTGTAGGTGCTATTATGAGAACGTTGTTGCCTGTTAATATTTTTGGTATTCCTAGCTGTTGTGGCAAAGTAGGACTATTAAAATCGAGTTTTTTCAGACCTTCCCTTATTTTTTCATTTAACTTGTAGAAGACCATATTTATCGGGCAAAATGATATTGTAGATATAATTTAAAAGTTTTTGCAAAACATATAAAAAGCTCTTATAGAAATTAAATGAAAATGTTTTATAATGGGCTGTTTCATAAACTATGTAGAGCTTTTCATGTAAATTATATATGTCTCATAAAATCAAAAAGTAGATTGCTATGGCGTAAACTACATCCAAATATAAAACGCTCAATCTATTTTGAAGCCAAATTAATAAGGAAAATGGATAACCTATTACTGCAAGGATATTTTTTCTTATATGCCTGTTTGTTTCTCGCCACAAAACTTTTGCGTCTCCATCACTTGGGAAACTATTGTAAGCAGAAGAGAAACCTATCCAAATGAATATCCATTCTGCCCATTCGCCTTTGTAGAAAAACGAGTAGATATAACATAAAATTGAAAAAAATGTCCCAATTAAAAATGGTCCAAAAACTATTAAAAGAATTTGAAAAAAGCTTTTTGGCACTTTATGAATTACATAACCGGAGGGGTTGCCAAATCTAAAGTAACAAACTTTTTTAACTTCAACGCCTAACAAATCGCAAAAAAATTTATGACCATATTCATGAATGATTACACCTGGTATCGTCAAAAAATTCAATATACTTCTAAACGCCATGAATCTCAACTACTCTACATTTTCCATATGGTATTACTTTTTTTGCTTCTTCTGCTAGTTCACCGAAATATCGGTTGAAAAAATCATTTATGTTTTCCTCACCAAAGGTTATAACAATATATTTTTTTGTCTTTCTTTTTACTGCTGACAGAGGACCATATATTATTTTATTGTTAAACACACCTATTGCTAGAAGCATGTCCAACCTTCTTATCCATTCGCGTTTACCATAAATCATAAATGAGCCTTTCGGTAGACCAGACTCTTTTTTGACTTGCTCTGGTAAAACGTAATAGACATCTGCTTGTATGCCAATTTTCCATGCCTTGGAATAACACGCGCAAAACTCTGCAGCTTCTTTAATTGATGTCTCTGGAATGTCTTTTCTTTGAGGATTTTTTATTACCACAAAAGGTGAGCCTGTGATGTCAGCATGAAAAACTAGATCTTCGCTCTTCAAATATTTCCTTATAATTTTTTCATTGGTTTCAGCATCTTTCCCGCCTATAACTAAAAATCCATCGCTTGTGAAAAACCATCTGAATTTTTCATACCATTCTGATTTTTTCTTTTCAACTCTTTTTTCCTTTTTTTCTTCAATCTTGCTTAAAATTTCTGTTATCCTTTGAATTTTTTTCTTCAACTCTTTTTTCTTCTCGTAAAAATCTTGCAAGTTTTCATTGAATGATTTTTTTCCATCAAATATTATGCCATCTAATACTATTTCTCTTCCTAGCTGTCTTAATTTTTCAAAGTTTTCAGAAAAAATCAAATAATTTTCCATTATCTTTTTTATGTTATCTTCAATTTCTTTCATTTTTTTTTGATGTTCTTCCAAAGCTTTTAATTGTTGCTCTCTGATTATTCTGTTTTTTTCTTCCAACTCAATTACGTCCTTAATCTTATACAATTTATTTTCAGCTTCATAGTCTTTTTCTAAATCTTCATTGACATTATTCAATTCTGGAAAATTTTTTTCGATATTTTTCAGAAAATCATAAACTAATTCAGCATTTAGAATGCTTTTAGAATCAAAAGAAATTTTTAGTTTATCGCAA
>JANXDN010000037.1 GCA_025058005.1 Candidatus Aenigmatarchaeota archaeon | reverse complement strand
TTACACCTAAAACCTTTAACAAATAAGTATGCTCTCTTGTTTGCTCTTGCACACCTTCACCCTGTTTTGCAGAAACAACCAAAATAGCCGCATCAGCTTGAGATGCACCAGTAATCATGTTTTTAACAAAATCCCTGTGTCCAGGAGCATCTATAATAGTATAGTAATATTTCTTGCTTTCAAAAGGTGTATGCATAATATCTATAGTAACACCTCTCTCTCTTTCCTCCTTTAGCCTGTCCATAAGAAAAGCAAATTCAAATGTTTCTTTTTTCAACTCTTTTGCCAACTCTTTTAATTTTCTTAATTGATCTTCTCTCACAGCACCAGAATCAAATAATAATCTTCCTATGAGTGTTGATTTACCAGCGTCGACGTGACCCGCTGTCATAATGTTAATCTTTGGTAATTCAGCCATGACTACACCTCCTACATTTATTATATCTTAAGTTTTTAAATATATTTCATTCAAATTTGGGAATTTCCAAAGGCAAACCTTTTCTCTGTCTTATCTTTTTTATAGTCTGATCTTGTAAATCCTTTGGAATTCTTTCAAATACAACATCAATTAAACTATAAAAACCTTTGCCCCCCGTAGCAGATTTCAAAGCAGAGTTAAAACCAAACATCTCGGAAACTGGCATTTTGCATTTTATTATTGTCACCCCTCTCTCTTCTTCCATCTCCAACACTTGACCCCTTCTATTCTGTATCTCTTTGATAGCCCCGCCCATAGTTTCTGTAGGTGTGTCTATTCTTATTATTTGTTTTGGCTCAAGCAAAACAGGTTCTGCTTTCATCATCGCAGCCATTATAGCATGACTAAACGCAGGTAATATTTGACCAGGCCCCCTGTGTATTGCATCTTCATGTAATTCTGCATTAATCAAGCTAACTTTTATGCCTGTGCAAGGCTCTCTCGCTTGAGGTCCATCGTCCATTACGTTCCTAAAAGCTTCTTTAAGCATTTCCTCTACTTCGTTTAAATATTGAATACCTTTGGTTTCGTCTACAAGAATGCTCTTGTTATAAATAAGCCAAATATTTTTAACCTCAGCATGACTTAGTCCTGCATCTAAAAGCTTTTTTTGCACATCTGGATGTTTTTTCTTAAAGTCAACCTCAAAAGGTATATCCCCTTTACTAATAAGCTCTTCTATTTTTGGATTTATCGGTTCAACAGTTATGTAAAACTTGTTATGCTTATTAGGAGATTTGCCCTCAACCATAGGCGATTTACTAGTAACTGTTTCTCTATAAACAACAATCGGTGGTGTTGTAGTAAACTCTATGCCCGCTTCTTTTAGCTTTCTTTCTACTTTTGCATCTAAATGAAGTTCGCCTAAACCAGAAACAAGATATTCGCCCGTCTCTTCATCTATCTTCACTTTAATAGTAGTATCCTCCCTTTCCAACTTCTTTAAAAAGGCCGCTAATTTTGCCAAATCTCCTGGATTTTTTGGCTCTATAGCTTTTGTAACAACCGGCTCAAATATGTGCGTAATTTGCTCAAACGGCTCTATTATTTGATTAGGTCTGCATATAGTTTCTCCAGAAAAGGCTTCACCCAAACCAACTATACCAACTATATTGCCAGCGACTACCTCGTCTACTTGAATCCTATGAGGACCTTTGTATATAGAGACTTGCTGAATTCTTTGAGTTTTCTTTTGCCCAATTAAATAAACTTCGTCGCCTACTTTTAAAGTGCCAGAAAAAATTCTTGCAGTTGCTACATAACCAGCATGAGGGTCTGGCATTAGTTTTGTCACCACAGCAGCTAAAACACCTTTAGAATTTACAGAAATCATATCCTTTCCGACTTCACTATCTATATCTCCCTTCCATATTTTTGGTATTCTATATCTTTGAGCCTCTATTGGTGAAGGCAAGTGAGTTATTATCATATCCAAGACTACTTTATGCAAAGGCGCTAATTTTGCCAACTCTTCTTCTCTCTCATTAAGCGTATACTCTATTATATCCTTGAAAGTAATTCCATGTTTTTTCATAAATGGAACGGAAATGCCCCATTTTTTCAAAGCAGAACCAAATGCAACAGAACCGTTTTCAACATTTACTAGCCACTTTGTCTTAAACTCCTCCTCGGCATATTTTTGTATCAAATAATTAACCTCTTGAATAATTTTCGTGAACCTCTCCATCATTTGCTCTGGTGTTAACTTTAGCTCTTTTATGAGCCTATCTGTTTTATTAATAAACAAAACGGGTTTGACTCTTTCTCTCAAAGATTGTCTAATAACAGTTTCGGTTTGCGGCATTACTGCTTCCACAGCATCTACAAGCACTATAGCACCGTCAACAGCTCTCATTGCTCTTGTGACATCACCACCAAAATCTACATGCCCAGGCGTATCAATCAAATTAATCAAATAGTCTTGACCATGATACTCGTGTATCATACTTGCATTTGCCGCCCAAATAGTAATACCTCTCTCCTGCTCTTGAGGGTCAAAATCCATGAAAAGCTGCCTGCCAGCTAATTTTTCAGAAATCATACCTGCTCCAGCTAAGAGATTATCAGAAAAAGTTGTTTTGCCATGATCTATGTGTGCACAAGTGCCAATATTTCTTATGTTGTTTGGTTTTTTCATAACTTCTAATATTCTTTCTACCATATCTTTTTCTGCCAAAAACATCACCTAGATGCGTCTGCTTCTTTCTCTATTCTTTCTTTTTCTCTAATAGCTTCTGATTTTGAAGGATCATTTTTATATGCATAATATATTTCATCAGCCAATTCTTCTGCCATACTCTTTTTTTTCCCAAAAGACTTTCTATATGCAGCCTGTGATATTATAGACAAGGCCAAATCAACTCTTCTTTGAGGCGATGTAACCACAGCTTTTCTCACCATCATACCTCCAGCTTGATAGGATGCCAATTCTTCTCTTAAAGCGGCGTTTTCTATAGCAATAACAAAAACTTTAATAGGATTTTCGTTTGTCCTTTTTTCCAATATTTCAAAGGTTTTTTTGATTAGCTTATAAATAGTTTGTGTCTTTCCAGTATTTCTCCCCGAGGTCAGCAAATGCTTTTTTCCTTTATGGCCAGGAACCATCAACTTGTTTGCAAACCTTTCTATTATATTCATTTGCGACTTGTGAAATTGGGATTTAGAGTATTTACCGCCACTTCTAGGCAGAATAGATGGTTTTAAGCATATATATGGTTTTAGCCCAGGATCCTTTACCTCTATTCCTTCAAACGACCATTTGTTGAAAAGTTTTAACTCTGCCATAAAGATTACCTGGATGGCTTTTGTTTTTTACCTTTTAAAATTTCTTTTAAAGAAACGCCGTTGACTTTTATAACTTGATATTTTAACCCCCATTGTGAACCAACTGGTCCACCCTGCGAGCCGCCAACACCTTCAAGTAGAACTTCATCATGCTCGTTAATGTGTTCTATAGCACGATTTCCTGGAACAAAAGCTGTGACTTGAATATTATTTTTTATCAACTGCACTCTCACAGCTTTTATTAAGCCAGAAGATGGCTGTTTTTGCTCTACAGTTCGCTTGGACAAAACAATGCCTCTAGCTTGTGGCGCCCCTTCAAAAGGTTTCTTTTTATGCAACTGTAACTGCCTCTTCATATACCTTACATCTTTCCATCTAAACTTTTGTCTATTCTTTCTCAACTTTCTTGCCGAAAACTCGCCTCTTGCCATAGTTATTTCAACCTTATATCATCAATATTATGTAATCGTTTAAGTATCTCTTTTAATATTTTAAACTTTTCTTTGTTTCTCCCCATTACAACACCTATGTCTTTTTTATTTATCTTTATTTCTGCAATATTTTTTTCGTTCTCTTCAATTATCTTTACATCTAATACTACTGGAATGAGATTTTTTATGAATTCTTGCGCATCAGATGAATACTCATAAACTTTAACATGTTTGCCAAGGATTTTTTCAACATACTTTATCGAATGTCCCTTTTTTCCTACAGCCAAACCAGCTTTGCCCTCCTCTACTATATAATAAATTGTGTTGCCATTTTCAAAACAGTCGACAACCCTCACATTAGTTATATTTTCAAACAAATTCAGAAATCTTATTGTATTTGTATCCAACCTTCTCTTCATTTTTTATCTCTCTCTTTTATTGCTAGCACACTTACTGAAAATGGCTTTCCACATGTTAAGCCCAAATTAACATTGTCGCCGTCAAACTCCTTTACTTCAACTTTCGCTAAATTTGCATTATAAATTATTTCCTGTTTTTTATTCTCTGGCAGATTTTTGGCAAAAACAATCATCTTTATCTTGCCTATTTTCAACTGCTTCATAACTCTATTATACCCTAAAATAACTTCCTTTGTTTTTATTTTATCCTGTATTATTCTGGTTAAACTCACTCCTCATCACCTATTTTTCCTATTAATTCGAACATACCTGTGCCTACAGGCACTTGTTGATTTATCATCACATTATCAAATATTCCTTCAAATTCGTCTACCTCGTTTCTTACAGAAGCTTTCACAAGATGTTTTATGGTTTCTTCAAAACCTGCTCTTGCAAGCACTGGAGATTGACTACCAGCTACACCATATCTACCAACAGCTCTTATTTCCCCGGTAAAACACATTATGTCGGCAACAACTGTTATATGCCTTTCATCAACACTTAAACCTTGTTGTTTTAATGTAGTGTTTATTTCATTTATAAGCACTGTCCTCGCTGCTTCTATCCCAAGGAACCTTGCAACCTCATGAAAGT
>JANXDN010000036.1 GCA_025058005.1 Candidatus Aenigmatarchaeota archaeon | reverse complement strand
CTATGATTGTAATAGGAATAGTTGGTTTAATCGGCTCCGGCAAAGATACTGTATCTAAATATATAGAAGAAAAATACGGGTATTATCCCATTTCATATAGCGAGTTGGTTCATGAAAAAGTTAAGGAAGAAGGTTTAGAGCCAACAAGAGAAAATTTACAAATGATATCAAAGAAATACAGAGAAAATTATGGGATGGATTATTTTGCTAGGCTAGCCGTCGATAAGGCGATCAAATCCAAAAAAGAAAAAATAATTTTGAAAGAATTGAGAAGAGTTGAAGATGTAGAATACCCAAAAAGGTTTTTCAGAGATTTTTATATAATAAAAGTGTTTGCAAATAAAAGAACACGATTTAACAGACTTAAAAATAGGGGTGGCATCAAAGACCCAAAAACTTGGAAAGATTTTATTGAACAAGAAAAAAATGAAGAAAAATTAGGATTTCATGGTGCTTTGAAACATGCTAATTTTAGAATAAATAACAACGGCTCTATAGAAAGTTTGTATAGACAGGTGGATAATATAATGAAAAAAATAGAAAACAAAACTATTTAATTGTGTCATAATTTAATTATTCTTTATGGATAAAAATAAAATTGAAGAATTTGAATACAAGGAGCCAACAAAAGGAAATAAATTTGTATTTAAACTTGTTGACATAGATAGACTTGTTGTTTCTTCACATCAAAGAAAGCCAAGCGAATATCACATAAAACATATTATTTCATCTATAGAAAGAATAGGTTTCATCACACCTTTGATTGTGGTAGAAAGCAAAGATAAATATACTATACTTGATGGTCAACATAGATTTCTCGCAGCAAAAAAGATTGGAATAAAAAATCTCCCTGTTATAGTAGTGCCAGAAAAACTTGCCAAATTCATGATGAATCTCAACATAGAAAAAGAGCTTAACATTAGAGAAAAATCTTTCGTTGCAATAAATATTTACAAGGAATATTATTCTTCATCGCCAGAAATAAAAGAAAACGATCCTCTAATTGTTGACTCTATCGAACACGCACACTATGTAACCTTGGGTTTTGCTTATGAAAAAATGGAAAAATTTTCTGGAAGTTCTATCGAATCGCTGATAAAAAAATGCGATTATTTTTTAGATGAAAAATTAAAAGAAGCAATTAAAAAGAGAGAAGATAGGTCTGAAAAAGTTATAGAGGCTTTCACTTTAATAAAGTCTATTAGTCAAAAAATAAAGGATTTGGGTGCATGGCATCCTTTTATTTATCAACAAATAACTTCTTTTGCAAACCCCTACAAAAGGAAACGAGCTTCCTTGGAGTTTGACGAAGTTTTCTCTAAATTCATAGAGAATTTGAAAAAAGCAGAAAAAAATCCAAAGATTATACTGAAAGAAAAAGTAGAAAGTTTTGAATAACTAATAACATGGGTCTGCCCGGATTTGAACCGGAATTTCTGCCGCGTGAGGGCAGCGTCCTGCCGTTAGACTACAGACCCAAAATTAATGAATTTTTTGTTTGTTAACAATTTATTTTTTAGTAAATATCTTCTACTCGCAAATCAAAAATCTTCAAGAGATTTTTGTTTTGTGACATTTAAAACTCTAAAATTTTTATCATCAAAAATTGGCTTGCCATATTCTCCGTCTGCTCCCGGGGTGTATTTAATTTTTTGCTCTCTCACATTTATAATAGCATTTGCAATTTTTTCGTCTGTAAAATTCAACAAATCTTCTCTCGGCACTCTTAACAAAACTTCAAGCTCGCTACCGAAACTTTTTATCAAACTATCATGAATTTCCAAAATTTTTTTAGAGTTTCGATTAATAGAACCGTAAACAAACATGATTATTTCATATAGCGGAAGTAAGGTTTTGAATGGTATTGATTTTTTTGGAACAAAACCTTCCTCTCTATCTGCCAACTCTTCTACTCTCTGCAAAACACCTATAGTCAAAGGTTTTTTGCAAAGAGGGCAAATATTCTTTAATTTTTTTGATTCTTTTGGATGTAAAACAACCTTGCATTGTCTATGTCCTGTATAATGATATTTGCCATAATTTGGATCAACTTCTATTGTATACAAAAATCTTTTTTTATCTTTCTTTATTATTGCATCCCAAATTTCCTCATATGTAATTTTTTTTACTTCAAACACATTTGCTTCCCTTCCCAATCTCCAAGGCCAAGGAGAATGAGAATCCGAATTTGAAACCAAAGCAAACTGATCCAAAAAAGAAACGCGCCAATTCATCGTCGGATCGCTGCTTAATCCCGTTTCTACTGCATGTATATTTTTTGTTTGATCCAAATAGCATTCCCTTAGAGAATTAAAACCTGTTTTGCTACCTAAACAACCAAAATAAGGCGTCCATATATGTGCTGGTACCACATAGTTTTCTTTATTTATTTGATGCAATATCTCCACTAGTTCTGCAGATGAAATATTCATGCTCATTCTTCCATCAATTGTTGTTTTAGCCCCTTTCTTAGACAAAACATCTATTATCTGTTCTACTGTTTCAAAATCTGGAGAATGGACTAAATGATGCACGCGTCTTAATTTTTTGTTTTCAACATAATTAGTTGACATTTCAGTTGTGAGCATAAAATATACGTCGTCATACTCGTAAATTCCTCTGTCAAATTCCTTCAACTTTGCTTTCAAATCTTTCAAATGTTTTGGATGTGTGAAATCTCCTGTGCCTAAAAGGTTTAACCCCTTCATTTTAGCATAATTAGCCAATTTCTCTATATCCATTTCTTTACTCGTTGCTCTTGCATATTTGCTGTGAATATGAAAGTCTGCAATTATCAACATTGAACTAATTATGAAAAAGCAAATATTTATGCAAAATTTGAAAACATCAAAATAAAATTTATATACAAGTTTGAGAGAAATTATTAATATAGGTTTGGGATAAAATGGATTCAAGCAGTCTACAACAGAATATAACAAAAATAGACTATAAAGAAAAATCTTGGAAAAGACTTGTTAAAGAGAGTTTAACAAAAGCAGAAGAAATAGCTGAACTAACTAATCAACCTGTTGAATTAATAGAAAAAGTTGTTAAAGTTTTTCCGGCAAGAATAAACCCATATTATTTTAGTTTGATAGAGAGTGAAAACGATCCTATTTGGAGACAATGTATTCCAGACATAAAAGAATTATCTCCTATAGGTTTTGTCGATCCATTAAATGAAGAAGCATGCAAGCATGGTTGTGTTGTTCACAGATATCCCACAAAATGTTTGTTCTTAGCAAGCAACCAATGTGCAAGTTATTGTCGATTTTGCACAAGAAAGAGAAGGGTTGGTGATTTAAAAAAGAAAATCACGAAAGAAGAAATAAAAGAAGGTATAGATTATATAAAGAGTAACAAACAAATAAAAGACGTTCTTATTTCTGGTGGAGATCCTTTAATGCTAAGTACACAAAAACTAAAAAAACTAATAGAAAAATTAATAGAAATAGAACATGTAAGTATTTTGAGAGTTGGTAGTAGAGTTCCTTGCACTTTACCTCAAAGAATAATTCAGGATAAAAGATTACAAAGAATGTTTGAAGAATTTTCTCAAATCAAACCAATTTATCTCAACACCCATTTCAACCATCCTAGAGAAATTACAGAAGAGGCCAAAAAAGCTTGTTTTGCTCTGGCAAACGCTGGCATACCTTTAGGAAATCAGAGTGTGTTGTTAAAAGGTGTTAATGATGATTACAATACAATGTTAGAACTAAATGAAAAACTTTTGACAATTAAAGTAAAACCATATTATGTTTATTTTCCTGATTTAGTAATCGGGACTGAACATTTTAGAGTAAGAGTGGAAAAGGGTATGGAGATAATAAACAAAATGAGAGGGAGAACCACCGGTTTTGCCATACCAACTCTTGTCATCGATGCACCTGGTGGTTTAGGCAAAACACCTGTAATAAAAGACAATATACTAAGCATAAACGATAAAGAGGTTGTGATGAGAAGTTATAGTGGAAAAATATTTAGTTATCCTCAACCTTTAGAAGTTTCGTAAAAAATTATACATCCCTTATTCCTTCTTCTGTCACTCTGAAAACACATTCGGCCGTAGGCAAATCTGGTGCGTCTACCATTTTTGCAATTTTTTTATCTTGCGATGATTTTCTCAAATAAATTCTATAAGTTGCTTGATGTGCCAAAATGTGACCACCTGCTGGTGTAGTAGCATCTCCGAACAATATTGCCGGATTAGCCATAACCTGATTTGTTACATAAACAGCCAAGTTATATGCATCAGCTAACTTTTGTAAAGTATGCAAATGTTTATTTAACTTTTGTTGCCTTGGTGCCAACTCACCTCTTCCCACATAATCAGCCCTAAAATGAGATGTTAACGAATCAATTATTATCAACTTTATGTTATTTTTTTCTATTGTTTCATTGGCTTTTTCAATCAAAAACATTTGATGATCACTTGTAAACGCCCTCGCAACAAAAATATTTTTCAAAACTTTTTTTCCGTCTAAACCCATAGATTCTGCTATCTGCAATATTCTTTGAGGTCTAAATGTGTTTTCAGTATCAACAAACAAACAATTTCCTTCCAAACCTCCCTTTTCTTTCGGCAATTGCACGTTAACAGCTAACTGAAAACCTAACTGTGTTTTACCTGAGCCAAATTGACCAAATGCTTCTGTTATAGCTTGTGTTTGTACCCCTCCACCTAACAATTCGTCTAAGGCTTTGCTACTAGTAGTTATTTTTGCAGCTTTTTGCTGTTGTTCCAATAT
>JANXDN010000035.1 GCA_025058005.1 Candidatus Aenigmatarchaeota archaeon | reverse complement strand
AAAGCAAAAAACCGGATATAAATAGAATTCGGTAGAGTTGCAAAAATTTAAGTGATAAAATATTATATAAACTGAATTTTATTCAGGAGAAAACCTTGAAAGAGGAATTCTATTTCAAAATAAAAACTCCACTCAAAGTTGAGATAACGACTACATATAGTTATTGGGAATATTTGATTACCAAAAAACATCCCATTATGAAAGATAAGGAGGATATTGTAAAATCAACCTTAGAATTTCCAGATGAAATTAGACAAATCAAGATTGATAAAAATGTTTTTCTTTATTACAAGAAATTTGATAGACTATATTGTGTAGTGGTTAAGCACTTAGAAAAGGAGGGTTTTTTAATAACGGCTTACCCTACAGATAAAGTAAAGGAAGGTGATCTAATATGGTTAAAGTAGTTGTATACTACAACAAAGATTCAGATACATTAGACATATGGTTTGGAAATCCTGAGGATGAAGTAATCTGTGAAGAGGCAGGAGAAGGAATTATTCTTAAGAAAGACAAAGACGGAAAAGTAATCGGAATAGAAAAGCTTTATGTAAGTAAGTCTGTTGGCTTCAGCGAAAACTATGCCTTTTGAAGTATTTGTCGCCTGAAGTTATAGTTTTAATCTTGAATATGAGATTTTATTTATAAATTTCACCTCTGTAGTCAATCTTATCAATAAAAACTACTTTGTTTTCTTTGTCAATCATTAGTATAATTCTAATTTTCCCTTTTCTTATTCTATAGTATCCTTCCCATTCTCCCTTTAATTTTTTAATATCAATATTTATTTGCTCTCCCCTTATTCGCTGAATAAATTTCTTTATTTCCTCTCTTATTTCATCAAAGATTTTTTCTTTTTCAATGAAAGTTATAGCTTCATCTGAATACTGAATTGTCCATTTCATAAATCAATCTTTTCACTATAGGCGGGCTGTTTATTAATTGAAGGATTTCCATAAGTCTCAATTATATCTTTCATTTCTTCATCAGATACATATGGCAAGTTTTTTAGAAATCTCTCTAAGAGTTCCTCTTCAAGCGCCTCTTTTACTGCTATTTTAATCAATTTATAAAGCTCCTCCTTTTCAATAGTTATCTCCATATAAAAACCTCCAAATTTTTGTTGTATTATATCCATATTAACTAAAATCATGTCAATTTCAAAAAACAGAAAAGTAATATAAAATGGGCAACATATTCTCGTTCCATAAAAGAGATTCAGACAAATTATACATATTTTTTGGAAATAATGAGAATGAAGTAATCTATGAAGAGAATGGAGAAGGAATCATTTTTAATAAAAATGGAAAAGTAATCGGAATAGAAAAGCTTTATATAAGCAAATCCGTTGGTTTTAGCAAAACTATTCCTGTTGAAGTAGTTGTCGCTTAAATATAAGATTAAATCCTGACTATTCCAATTAAAGGAAGCTTGGTAATTTAAGTTAGACTCTCTATGGAACCAGTATCTAAATTATAAAAACCTATTCTACTTTCTCCTGGTATTTCAATGATTGCCCTGTGAGGAACAATGATTTCTCCTTCTTGGGTATCGGATAAATGAAATCCTCTATAGCAAAGGCCATCACGTGGACGATAAAAAATATCCCTTACTGTAAATTCTTCGTTTCCTCTATTAATATTAAGCCCTTTACTACCTGGCATGATTATCCTTATTTTTTCATCTGTATCTTCAACTATAACTTCATCTTCAAATGTTAAAACTGTAAAATTACCAGAGACGCAATCATTTAATTGTTTAATTACAGCAAGATTCCTTGATTTAGAATCAAAAATTGAATCTTCTCTTTCTTTAATGATCTCTAAGGATTTTTTCATAATCCTTCTTAAGTTATTTTCATCAACAAGGCAACCTGATAATCTTAGACTACCATATGTCTGGTCATAAATAGCTATAAACTTGTTGCCTTCTTTTATCACTCCTCTTGAAATTCTGAATTTATCAACCGAGAAATTGATATCTCTTCTTTCCAAAGGAATTAGAGTAAAGAAAACTTCATAGATCAGAGAGGCTATTGCATCACAATTAACACCTTCAATGTTGAAAGATGGATGCGTAATAATAACACCAGTTGTAAAATAATTTCTGGTAAATCTCTGCAAATCAAAACGAAAAGATGCTTCAAGAGGGTCAGACGGATATGAGACAACTCTTTCATTAGGACCTCTTCTTTCTCTAAATCCTGTTATTGACTCTCTTATCTGTAAGTTACATTCAACTACACTCATATCTCCAAATTTCATCCCTTTAAATACATTTTCTTTTGTTAAATTTGGGAAAATAAGTGTTGGCAAATATTGTGGCTTTGTTGTATATCTCTTCTCTCTTCTTACTCTTATTATTCTTGAATTTTGTAAAACTTGATAAACCCTGAAAGGACGAGTTACATAATAATAGACGGCTCCTGGATAAGCTTCTCTCATTACTTGGCCATAAGAAATATTTCCAAGAGAACGATGTTCTGGTCCTTGCTTTATTTCTATGCTGAATTGTCTTTCAACATCTCTCAGGGGATATACATGATTAGGATCATCGCCAGCTTCATATTTTATATTTTGCAAATCAGTTGAGATTTCTCCGATTCTCTCTTTTCTACAAAGCTCAACAAAACCATCGGGCCATTCAATTTCTGTATGAAATTCTATATCATTGTTTCCGTTTATATGTTGACATACTTGATCATGTTCACCTCCATGACGAGCTAAACATAAGCAATGTATATACTGTATTCGCTTGTTTTGAAGATATAGACATCCCTCTAACAATGGTCTACTGAATAAAGTTTCAGGTTTTCTAAAGATTTCTTCATCATAGACATCTCCTGTGTTTATTATGAATACTGTACCTTTGCTGGTTCTACCTATTCTCCCGATTCTTTGATAAAAGCTTGTTAAAGAATTAGGAACACCTATTAGAACACCTACGTTTAAATGTGGTATGTCAATTCCTAATTCTAATGCACTTGTGCTGATAACGCCCTTTAATTTACCCTTACTTAATCTGTCTTGAATTATATTTCTATCATGCTCTTCGTATCCAGACCTGAAAGGTAATATGTCAAGAGCTTCTAAATAATCTCTTCCTATTAGATGCTCATCATCATCCTCTACCTCATCTTCATCATCATCCTCTACCATACGATTAAGGATAGAGGCGATATGTTCAGTTTGCTTTCTACTATCAACAAAAGTTATAAATCTTGTTTTGTCCTGTGCTGATAGATTATTTAGAAAAATAGAAATTTCTTTTAAAAAATCAGATGTTCTCGGTGGATTGACAAGATAAATTTCACATTCATGTTTAGGAGAGGTATTATATTCTTCACTAATTACAGAAAAATCTAATCCAAAAAGATTTTTTAAGTGGTTCTCGGGGTTTGCTATAGTTGCAGATGCACATATAAAGGACGGTGAGTTATTTAATAATCTCATTAAGTGTTGAAGTCTTCTAAACAAGAATGCTGAATTTGAACCAAAAACACCAGTATAAGTGTGAATTTCATCAACTATGACTAAAGATACTTTTTTGAGAAAGTTTATTACAGACTTTTGGCTTAAATTAGAAAGAAGCCATGCATGAATGATATCTGGTGTGAAGATGACTACACGGGAAGTTCCAAGAATTAATAATCTTTTATTAATCTCAACCTGTCCATCTATTCTGCCCACAACTGAATTTAATTCAGCACTCTTTAAAGCCTGTGTCCAACGTTCTTCCTGTTCTTTGCCCAAAGCTTTCAAAGGATAAATTGCAATAATTTTAGATTCAGGAGATCTTGAAATTTTCTCCATTGCACCCACATAAAAAATTAGACTCTTACCAGAGGCAGTTCCTGATGTTATACAAATGTTTTTACCATTTAAAAATCTTTCAAGAGCTTCTTTCTGATGTCTATAAATTCCATCTGGAAATGAATTTTTTAAATATCTTTTACTAAATTCAGATAATCTTAAATCATCTATTTCAAATACTTCCCTTGAACGAGAAGGAAGATAATGTTTATATACAACTTGCCAACCGTTTTCTTCTATTGAACTTAAAAAATTCATAATAGAAAAGTTAAAATTATTCTACGTATTTAATTTTTTAAATTATATAGAAGAAAATTAAATTTTGCAACCCCTTAAATTAAAAAAATTGAGGTGAGACATGAGAACAAGAATTTGTCATGAAATGCCAAAGGAAGTATTTGAAATAGAAGGAATTAAGTGGTATGGTACTAATATCTATAAATTTCCCAATGATAAAGAAGGACTCATAATTAGTCTCGCAGGATATCCACACTATTTTGATACAAAAAGTGATGAAAATCTAATTCTAATTGACTGGGAAGATATGGAGCCCTTAGATTGGAATAAAAATCAATGGCTTGAATTTTTAGAGCATGTAGAAAAAATGAATTTCAAAAGAATCTATGTTGGCTGTATTGGAGGACATGGAAGAACAGGAACTTTCCTTGCTATTGTTTCAGCCTTAAAAAAAGTAACAGATAATCCAATAAATTTTATTAGACAAAGACTTTGCAGACATTGCATTGAAACAATAAGTCAAGAGGAATATATAAGAATAATTACAGGTATTGACTTATAGAGTATTCACTATTTCGTAAATTAAATTTGTCATAGTTAAGATTAAATCTTTCATTTTATAAAATCAGTTATCTATACTGAAAAGAAAAGCGAATCAATAATGCACAGATTATAGTTTTTAATTATTCAGTTGATTCGTGATTTCAAAAATTAAATCAAAAAACCAGATAGAAATAGAATTCGGT
>JANXDN010000034.1 GCA_025058005.1 Candidatus Aenigmatarchaeota archaeon | reverse complement strand
TCTTTCTACTGCATTCACACCTTGTGGGGCAGTGAACGTATGAGGGTTTGGAGGTAATATACAATTCTACTTCCACACGAAATCCACATGAAATAAAGGTATAAAATTATTTGTTACATGAGAAATTCCACATGAAATTTATATAAAATAGTTTAGAAATTTCTTTAAATAATATTACAAAAATATTGATTAGGGACTGGTTCTTTAAGTAGGTCGAAGATATAGTTCACGTGAAATTAATCACATTTACATTTGTTGGGACTGATTCTTCACGTTTAAAAAAGAAATGAATGATTGAATTAAAAATGATTTCGACAACAAAAAATATAGATTAAAATATGGAGGATGAGGGAGAATGAATTCGATTGTTCAAAACGCTTTGAAAAGAAATTTTGGATCTAGCCACGAGTTTGAACAAGCAAATAGATTTAGACTACAATCAGCTTCAGGTGCAACACACAGAAATGTAGATTATTTCAAGCTAGCAGCAGAAGAATTTGGTTTTGAGGTTAAAAAAGCAAGAATAGTTTGCATAGGTTGTGGTGGCGGAGGAACAAACACAATAACAAGACTTACAGAAATGGGTGTAGAAGGTGCCTTTACAGTTGCTGTGAATACAGATGCTAAACATTTGGCTGTTGCTAAAGCGGATAAGAAAATTTTGATAGGAAAGGAGTTGACAAGAGGTTTGGGTGCAGGAGGTTATCCTGAAATTGGTAGAAAAGCAGCTGAGGAAAGCAGGAATGAATTAAAATCCGCATTGGAAGGTGTTGACTTAGCTTTCGTCACAGTAGGTTTGGGTGGTGGAACAGGTACAGGTTCTGCACCTATTGTAGCTGAGATAGCAAAATCTATGGGCGCCATCGTCATAGGCGTTGCTACAATGCCTTTCAAGATCGAAGGTGCGAGGATGGCTAAAGCAGAAGAAGGTTTAGCAAGATTAAGAGCAGCCGCAGATACAGTTATAGTAATAGAAAACGATAGGTTGTTAAAATATGCAGGTAATTTGCCATTACAGCAAGCTTTTGCTGTTGCAGATGAACTAGTAGCAAGCATGGTTAAGGGTATCACAGAAACAATTACACTACCTTCCTTAGTAAACGTAGACTATGCAGATGTCAAGGCTATTATGCATTCTGGTGGCGTAGCTGCTCTGGGAGTAGGTGAAAGTAGCAGTAGTGATAGAGCTTTGGATGCTGTAACAAAGGCTTTAACGAACCCACTATTAGATGTAGACTATACAGGTGCCACAGGAGCTTTGATACATATCACGGGAGGAGAAGATTTGAGATTAGACGAAGTAAACTTGATAGGTGAAACAGTTTCGCAGTACTTAGACCCACAGGCACAAGTAATATGGGGAGCAAGAATATTGCCAGAATTTGGAAACAAGATACAAGTTATTACCATAGTCACAGGCGTACAGTCACCTTATATTTTGGGTAGCGTGGCAAGAGAAAGGCCAACCACAAGAGAAGTTGATTTAGGTTTAGGAATAGATATCCTCAGGTAATGCTCCTTTTGGAGTCACCCCCTTTTCTTTTTTTTCTTTTTTTTGTGTTTGAGGTGAAAGAGTATGAACGAAGAAAAAATATTGTTAAGCTTGATTAAGAAGGACTGTGAAATAAACGGCTACACAGACGAAGAAAGGTTGGCAAAAATGGCAGGCTTGATGAATATTCATCCAGAAAAGTATCAAAAAGTTTTGGAGAATTTAATAGCTGCGAAAAAGATTAACAAGAAGGGCAAGCATTTTTACATTGTTTAATTTTCTTTTAATTTATTTTTTTGAAAAATCTTGCATCCTCTACTATGCTTGAACTAATTTTGAAAGGTCTTTGAGTTCTACTCATAATAAAATAAACACCCCTTGATTTTTGAACCAATTGAACTTTGTAAACTTCACCCACCTTTAGTTGTGGCAAATGTGGATTAGATCTTAAACAAACTATTTTGTCGTTTGGCATGTAAAGACCTGGCTGTGGTTTTCTCATCATTTTCATCACTTTTTAATATTAAATAGAAATTCTTTTATTTAAAATTTTCGCTACTTTTCAGTCAATTAAAATCATCTTATTTCACTGCTATTGCCGATTCACCAGCATGCCATGTCAGTCTCGGTCTTGTTTGCATTTGAAAAATCCTTTCAGAGTTGTCATCTAAAATTATAGAAGCGCCCCTCCATTTTGGTAAGGTTTGAATATACTTCCACACATCTTCCATCATGTATGTTTGCATAGTTGCGTGAAGCGCTTCCAGATCGCTTTTAGAAGTCAGACGATGAGAAATTACCATATCAGCTTGAGAAACGACTTCTGGATGAATTTTGTTTGGCATCTGCGTCATTGGGACAAGACTAATGCCAGGTTCTCTACCTTGCTTTACTATGGTAAGCAAAGGAGCGGTAGAAACAGTTTCAAAATTAGAAGGCACAAAATTGTGTGCTTCATCTATGATAAGCCAAACCATAGGAAACCTTTCTTTTAGCTTTATTTCTCCCACTCTTGCAAGTTCTTCTTGTTTTCTTGCCAGGACCCTTTTATAGTAAATATCTTTTGAAATTAGTGCTACAAGTAAATTTCTGACTGACCAAGCTTCTGTAGACCGCAGCCTTGAAACATCAAAAACATTTATCATACCAGCCTTCATCACCTCATCAGTTTTCACACCTTCTTCGCCAAACACCCCCCAACTATCGGCTACTGTTAACATGCTTTCTAGCGAAGATTTGGTGTGAGTGTCCAAAGAAACATCGTCTTTTATAGCAGAGATAATGTCGTTAATCTCAAAATTTTCTTTATTTCTTTTTACCTTGTTAATTGCTTTTTGCAATCCTATTGATAGTGGGTTTGTAGGAGGCAAATTGAAAGCAATAGACCATTCGTCTGCTGAGAAAACATGAGGAGGAACTGATATGCCATAGTCTACAGGTATGCCAGCCGCTTCATAGTCCTTTTTTTGTTGATATGGTACGTAGACTTTGACTCTGTCTTTTAAACCGATAGGTTTTAGACCCCATTCATCTAGAAGGACAACTTGCTCTTCGTTTGGTAATTTCATCGACCAATATATTCCCATCGTGTCTATCATTACTACTGTCAAGTTATTTCTATGTTTTTCTGGAAGTAAAGCTATCTCTTCTGCTATCACACCACCGAAATAACTTTTTCCTGTACCTCTCTTACCACATATCAAAAGCAGATGGGGTCTCAGCAAATCCATTAGAATTTTGTTAGCCAAGTATGCTTCTTCTCCTCTTCCAACAATATGTTTGCCTAAGAAAGCTGTAGCTTCTGTGCCGAATTTTGCTAGATCTTCTTTTAGTCTACCGACTATAATTTCGTTGGGCATCTGAATTATAATTTGGTTTTTGTTTGAAAAATATATTTGGTAAATTTTAGTTTTCTGTTAATTGGAAAAGTTTTAACGAAAATCTTAGGCAGATAATAAATAAAATAAAAATTGATTTTTAGGGTTTAGAGGTTGTTTTGTGAGTTTTTAAAATGTTATATTATTGAAAAGTTTGACGACAGCGTTGATTTAATATTCCCAAATAGGTATTAACTGCACTCAAATATTCCTCCCATAATGATAATAATCCTAAATTAGATGAATGTTCAATATAATGAATACCTATTTTAACAGTTTCACCCAAAGTTGTTTGATGAACTATACTTGTCCATCTTGGATTATTTGGTTTTTGTCCTGGAAGTAAACCTGCTGAATCTATTATTTTAACAGTATATGGAACCCCAGTTGGAGGTATTTCATAACCAGTTAATTTTGCCACATTTTCAAAACAGCTAGTTAGAAACTCCCAAGCCCTTTCCCAATTCTCCAATTGAATTCTGGAAGTTGGAATTTCAAATCCTCCTTCCCTAGTAAAGTAACAAGAGAGGTCAGAAGTCCCTCTAGTAGTAAATTCAAGTAAACGGCAGATAATTTGTGACCACAAGTCTGCGTTACTCATAGAATATAATGGTGTCCTTTGTCTATTTTCGTCATTTATAGCTAATAAAGCTAATAAATATCCCATTCTTTTTTTTAAAGGTTTACCCGGGTTTATCATAAAAAAATGTTGATATGGAACTTGAGTTTACCCTGGGATAAAGCCTTGAAAATCGAGGAAAGGATTGTCACCTTCTATCATAACAATGCCTGTATCTTTTATTATAGCTTCAATATAATTTTTTACTTCTCTATAAGAATTTGGTATACAAGGGGCAAACAAAATCTGTTCGGCAAGGCTTCCATTATTTATACCAATTATCATATTTTTTTAAAAAATATTAAACTATTTAAAACTTTATTATAACTGTAAAAATCTTCAATTTTCGCAGGTTTGTTGTTTGTGTATAATAATTTCATGATATAATTATCAAAATTAGTAAAAACGCAAATTTTTTGTAATTATTTCCACAAATTCCTAATCTATTTTAGGCTCTTTAGAAACCCTTATATATTCTTTTTTGCCAAAAGTTTATTCTACATATTTCCCCTTAATAGGGGTATTTATGGGTGAGCCCCCCTTTTAATAGAGTTTTCAGGACCATAAAAAAATAAAAGTTTTCTGTTTCATTAATTTATTATGGGAGCATATATAGCAAATCCACGTAATCGTCCTGTAAATCCATTTTATGATCCATATAATAATATAGTTGATATATCTGAATTATTTCGAACCAGCCAAATCTTCCAACAAATCTTATTATGTTTAGGTAGTCGACCAACCTTAGGAGGATTATATTTAGATAATCAACAACCAACCTTAGGAGGATTATATTTAGATAATCAACAACCAACCTTAGGAGGATTATATTTAGATAATCAACAACCAA
>JANXDN010000033.1 GCA_025058005.1 Candidatus Aenigmatarchaeota archaeon | reverse complement strand
ATTCTATTACTTCAAGCTTTTAAATATCATAACACTGTTATAATATTATATGCAGCCAAAAACCGACTATTTGCCCAACCAATTTGAAGCAAACGATTATTTCTTAAATCCAGAAAAAGGTTTACACAAGGAAGTTGTTGAAAAAATTTCTGAAATTAAAGGAGAGCCGGAATGGATGAGGGATTTCAGGCTAAGAGCGTTTGACATTTTTATATCAAAAACTTTGCCACAATGGGGACCAAATTTATCAGAAATAGACTTTAATTCCCTTTGTTATTTTGTAAAGCCAACCGAGCAAAAAGCAAAAAAATGGGAAGATTTACCAGAAAACATACTCAAAACTTTTGAACAGTTGGGCATACCGGAAGCTGAAAAAAAGTTCCTCGCTGGTATTGGAGCGCAATATGAATCAGAAATGGTATATAATAATTTGAAAAAAGAGCTAGCCAAACAAGGTGTGATATTTCTTGATATGGATTCTGCTATAAAAGAATATCCGGAGTTAGTTAAGAAATATTTTGGCACAATAATTCCGCCAACAGACAATAAATTTGCCGCGTTAAACAGCGCAGTTTGGTCTGGAGGAAGTTTCATCTACGTGCCAAGAGGAGTTAAGGTGAAAATGCCTTTACAAGCTTACTTTAGAATTAACACAGCAAATATGGGACAATTCGAAAGAACGCTAATAATAGCAGACGAAGGAAGTTTTGTGCATTATATAGAGGGTTGCACCGCACCTATATATGATTCTCACTCACTACATGCTGGTGTAGTCGAAATAATGGTCTTGCCAGGAGCTAGAGTTAGATATACTACTATACAAAATTGGTCTAAGAATGTTTATAACCTCGTCACTAAGAGGGCTTTCGCATACAAAGATGCAATAGTTGAGTGGGTTGATTGCAACTTGGGAAGCAAAGTTACTATGAAATATCCTTCTGTATTTCTCTTAGGAGAAAATGCCAAGGCAGAAATACTCTCAATTGCTTTTGCTAGTGAAGGTCAAATCCAGGATGTTGGCGGCAAGATAATGCACTTTGCTTCTAATACTAGCTCAACAATAACTTCAAAATCAATTAGTAAAGACGGCGGCAAAACAATTTATAGAGGTTTGGTTAAAGTTGGTAAAGTAAGAAATGTAAAATCTCATGTGAGATGCGATGCTTTAATATTGGATGAATATTCTGCTTCTGAAACAATTCCATGCATAGAAGTAAATGATAAAGCCACTATAATTCATGAAGCATCTATAAGCAAAATTAACGAACAACAATTATTTTATTTAATGTCTCGAGGTTTGAAAGAATCAGAGGCAAATGCTTTGATAATCAGAGGTTTCATAGAGCCTGTGGCCAAACAGTTGCCATTAGAATTTGCCGTTGAACTTAATCGATTGATAGAGCTCCAAATGGAGGGTTCTGTGGGATGAACGGATTTGAAAATATTTTAAAAAACAAAAAGGAACCAGTTTGGCTATTAAAATTCAGACAAGAAAATCTACAATTATTTTATCAGCTAGACTATCCAAGAGATGACGAATGGAAATATACAAGCTTTGACGATATTTCTCTTGAAATTAGCTCAACATCTTCGATAAATATAAAATCAAAAAATTGCAAGATAGAGAAAAGTTTAGATTTGTTTAAAAACATGCTATCGAAACCTAAAAACAAGTTTGAAGCCTTGAATAATGCGGTGTTTCATGAGGCTAAAGTGATTTATGCAAACAATAACTCAGAAATAGAAATATTTTTTGATAAACAAAACTTTGTGAAATTGTTTGTTTTTGCAAAAGGAAATGTTAACATAAAACAACACTTAAATTTGGAAAATTTTAGCATTATTCAAACCTATATTTTTGTCAACGGCAAAGCTAATTTAAGTGTGCTTGATTTGTCCGACCAAAAAGCTGTAGTAATTAATGAAAATTTTGTGAATGTTGAAAGAAATGGCGAATTTTTTTGCAATTTTGGCATTTTTGGTGGTAGGTTGAATAGATTTAAGGTGGAGAGCAGGATAATGAAAAACGGCACAAATAAAATAAAAGGCGTGTTTTTCGGCAATAATAGTCAGCATTTTAACCTTGCAACAACTGTTCTGCATGCGGAAGAAGCTTCTAATAATGATATCCTAGTTAAAGGTGTATTGAATGATAGTGCAACATCAAGCTTCTTCGGCTTAATAGATGTGGCTAAGCAAGCTAAAAAAGCTAACTCTTATTTAGCAAGCCATGTTTTGGTTTTAAGTGAAAATGCAAAATCTAATACCATACCATCTTTAAAAATATATACGGATGATGCAAAAGCTAAACACGCTTCAACTATTTCAACCTTAGATGAAGAGCGATTGTTTTACATGATGACGAGAGGTTTGGATGCGAATACTGCACAAAAAATGATAGTTTCAGCTTTTTTGACTAATGCAGAAGAAATTAATAGCCAAAATCTTCAAAAAATTATTGAGGGGAAAATGTTATGAAAAAATATAGAAAAGATTTTCCAATTTTGAAAAGAAAGATAAACGGTAAGAGATTGGTATATCTTGATTCCGCTGCAACTTCACAAAAACCCATTCAAGTAATAAATGCTATTGCAAACTTTTACAAAACGTTTAATGCCAATATACATCGCTCAATTCATACATTAGGCGAAGAAGCTACAAAAGCTTATGAGGAAGCAAGGGAAGCGGTTGCAAGTTTTATAAACGCGGAGCATAAAGAGGAAGTTATTTTTGTTAGAAATACAACAGAAGCTTTAAATATTGCTGCCTTTGGTTTGAGAAATATTGTTAAAGGCAAATTACTTTTAACCGAAATGGAGCATCATAGCAATTTGTTGCCTTGGCAACAATTAGCAAAGCTAAAGCATTTAGAGCTAGATTTCATTAGTTTTGATAAAGACGGCTATTTAGATGAACCTGAAGAAAAGTTAAAAGGGGCAAGTGTGTTAGCTATCACTCAAGCTTCAAATGTGCTTGGGACAATAAACCCTATAAAGAAAATAACTGAAAAGGCAAAGGAGTATGGTACAATAGTAGTTGTAGATGGAGCTCAATCGGTGCCTCACATGCCTGTAGATGTGCAGAAGCTTGGTATAGATATGTTAGCTTTCTCGGCTCATAAAATGCTTGGACCTACAGGTATAGGAGTTTTATATGCTAAAAAAGAATTGCTCGAAAAAATGGAGCCTGTAATGTTTGGGAGCGAAATGATAAAGGAAGTGAGTTTTACAGAAGCTACTTGGAACGAGTTGCCTTATAAATTTGAGTATGGCACTCCTCATATAGCAGGGGCCGTAGGGTTTAAAGCAGCTATAGATTATTTACAAGAAGTTGGGATGAGAAATGTAAGAAAACATGATGAAAGAATAACTACATATGCCTTGAAAAGACTTAAAAACATAGTTAGCATAATAGGTCCTAAGAAAGCTGAAGATAGAAGTGGTTTGATAGCTTTTACTATGGGAGATATTCATCCACATGATATTGCAACTATATTGAATGAAGAAGGTATAGCTATACGATCAGGTCATCATTGTGCTATGCCTTTGCATAGAAAATTAGGCATACAAGCTTCTGCAAGAGCTAGCTTTTATCTTTACACAATAAAAGAAGATGTAGATGCTTTGGTTGAAGGGCTGAAAAAAGTGAGAGAGGTTTTCGAGAGATGAGCGATATTTATTCTGAGATCATCTTAAATCATTGGAAAAGTCCAAGAAATAGAGGGAAGATTGATGATGCTGATGTGGTTATTAAAGATTCTAACCCTCTTTGTGGGGATGAGATAACGATGTATATGAAGTTCGATGACGATAAAATAAAACAAGTATCTTTTGAGGGTAAAGGTTGTGCCATCTCTCAAGCTTCGGCTTCTATGCTTACAGAGTTTGTGAAAGGTAAATCTATTGATGAGATAATAAAAATGAACAGCAATAAAGTTCAAAAAATGTTGGGCGTCAAGTTAAGTGCGACAAGATTAAAGTGTGCATTACTGCCGTTAAAAAGTTTAAAACTTGGAATTTATTCATATTTAGGTAAAAAACTAGCTGGGTAAAAATGAAATTTAATATACATTCATTCAACTATCATTTCTATTCCGTCTTTCGCTAAAACAACCTCGCCATCAAAGAACTTTTTCACTCTACTCAAAATCTCCCTTTCTTTCTTTTCGCAACTTGGGAAGAAATGCATCAAAACCAGTTTTTTAGCATTCATTCTTTTTGCCATTCTACCACAAGCTTCTGGATATAGATGATTTGGTGTAACAGCAACTTTCTTGCTTGGAAAAGAGCATTCAAGTATAGCTATATCCACATTTTTACCCAGATTTATTACTTCTTCGCATTCCCCGGTATCGCCTGAATATAGAATAACCTTATTTTTTGTTTCTATCCTGTAAGCTAGGGAAAACTCAGTGTGTTTAGTGGGTGAAGATGAAATTTTAAATTCTCTTTCATTTAATTCAAAATTCTTTTTAACTTCGTTCAATTCAAGATATTCAAAACACTTTAAAAAAGAGTCCAATTCAGGATATAGTTTAGTGTAGAATATTTTCGTAAATTTTTTTAATCCGATTGGTCCGTAAACTTTCAGAGTCCTTTTTCTAAAACCTCTGTCAGTAACAAGGGTAACAAAGTCTATTGAATGGTCCGGATGAAAGTGGGTCATAAACAGGTAGTCTATCTCATAAGGCGTATAACCTATCTTAGCTAAAGAGACAGCCACACCAGCACCGCAATCAAACAAAAGTTTTTTCTTACCTATTTCCATTAATATACCAGCTTGATTTCTTCCTGTTAGAATTACAGAGCCCGTGCCAAGAAAAACGATTTTCATTAATTATAAATTCTTTCGTTACTTCTTAAATATGTGTTATTTATGTATGATTTGACCCAAGTTTCCGAGAGATTTCGTCCATTAGGGAGACAATATTGCTCTGCTATAGAAACAGTAGCAAACATTTTTGGAGATAGTGT
>JANXDN010000032.1 GCA_025058005.1 Candidatus Aenigmatarchaeota archaeon | reverse complement strand
ATAGGGATGGATAGAAGAATAGGTAGAGAATATTTAGATGCTGGACTCGGTTGGGGAGGATCCTGTTTTCCAAAAGATATTGTAGGCTTGCTTAAGATTGGTGAGAGCATAGGGGTCAGGCTACCGTTAATTGAGGCTACACTAGAGGTTAATGATTCTCAAATAGGTAATGCTGTAAATCTAGCTGAGAAATTGATAGGATGCATACATGGGAGAAATATCGCTGTGCTGGGTTTAGCATTTAAGCCTGGGACTGATGATGTTCG
Organism: Candidatus Aenigmatarchaeota archaeon; assembly: GCA_025058005.1. Classification (GTDB taxonomy): domain Archaea; phylum Aenigmatarchaeota; class Aenigmatarchaeia; order CG10238-14; family CG10238-14; genus JAHLMN01. Next base: position 4,719 of record JANXDN010000032.1, on the reverse strand, counting down.
AGAATCTAGATCTATGAAACTCATTGAGAAGCTCTTAGAGCTTGGAGCAATAGTAAAAGTTCATGATCCTAGAGCTTTAGAAAGAGCTAGAGAGATTTTAAAGGATAAAGTTTCTTATGCTTTGAGTATTGAAGAATGTTTACAAGATGCTGATCTCTGCATATTAGCAACTGAGTGGGAGGAGTATAGAAAGTTAAAGCAAGAGATGTTAAAGAGATTTATGAAGAATCCAGCCTTACTAGATTGTAGAAGACTATATGATCCTAGAGAATTTAGAGAAGTAAAGTTTGCTGTTATTGGGTTGGGAACACCTCAACCCGAGACCTATGAACCTCTCTAAGAACGTCAGTACATTTAAAGAATAATAATAAACGTCAACATTGTCTGCAAATCCGTTACATCGCCTTCAATGAACTTGAACCTAGAGTTTCCTATCCACCTAGAAATGTTCTCCATCCTCCCCTGACTAAGATCATCAACCACTACTACGTCGTATCCTGAATCCATCAAGGCATCCACCAGGTGACTCCCAATAAACCCCGCACCACCAGTCACAAGAACCCTCAACGATCTTATTTTTAAAAGATAAAGATATAAATTTTGTTAGAAATTTTAACATATAATAGCAGATGGTTGGGTTATCTTTTATTACCTTTACAAGGAATTCAGCAGATAAGATTGAGGACTTACTCGAGCATGTTAGAGATATCGTTGATGAAATCATCGTAGTTGATGGTTATAGTTCTGATGATACTGTGGAAATAGCTAAACGTTATGGAGCAAAGGTCTATCAGAGAAAGCCGTGGGGCTATCCAGATCCAGACCGCATGTTCGCGTTAAGGCATGCATCTTATGCATGGGTATTAATGCTTGATGACGATGAAAGACTTTCTAAAAAACTTAAAAATGATTTACATAACATCTTAGAGAAAGTTAACAAAAACTTTGTATCTATAGATACTTTGAGGATAAACTTAGCATCAAATAAACGGATAATCTTGGCACCTTACTATCCTGATAGAGTGATAAAAGTTTTCAAAAAAGATAAAGTAATCTTTACAGGGAGGGTTCATGATGGACCGAGGATTCTCGGACCCATTTATTATCTACCAGAGGAATATTATGTTATCCATCTACCATATCATGAACGTTCTTGGATTAAGAAAACCATCACTTACACATATTTCCAAGTCATACAGTATTCAAGTTTAAGTGGAGGAAACTTGGTTCGAAGAATGCTTTCAAAACTTTTACCTGCGACAACACCTGTTTATTATGTATATTTGCTCGCTGCACTGATCGTAAATAAGAAACCCATAAACTATCTCTCAATAATCTATACATTCAGGAGAACAGTATATGATTCATTTCTTCATATACTACTAAAAACAAGAAGTAAAAAAAGAAAATATATTGCGGATAAAATTTCGAAAATAGGTTTTATTCAGCTCCTAGACCTTGGTTGAATCAGAGATGAAAATTATGTCAGACCTTAGTAGAGCGGGTTTGCTTGTAATAGGGAATCCCTTTAAGTTTATGGGTGGAGCTCCCAGAAGAATTTACAATTGTTTGAAAATGTATCCTAGAATAGGCATCGAGACAACGCTATACATTCCCTATTCTCACTTGTTACTTATAAAAACTATGCAATATTTGTTTGGTATAGATGAGAAGAATCTATACGAAACTTTATGGGCCATTGAGAAAGAAGGTGTTAATATTTCTGAACAAACGTATGTCCAACTCGAGAAGACAGAAAAAGACTTCTTAAAATATGTTAATATTCTCAAAAGTCACGGGCCACTTTGGATTTTTAATGATTTTGTAAGATTATTCCCTTTGATTAATAAGAAGGTAATTGAACAAACTAAACAGGCTACAGAGAAGGATGAAGTAATTAAAAACACATTTTCCAAGAAAGCGATGATTTATATAATGGATAACAATTTTCCAGATTGGATAGTTACGGGCTCATTCATATCTAAAACATTTCAAAGACCTCTTTTTCTCCTCTTGCAATCAATACCCTTTGGTTCTTTAAGGAAATTTGTGATAAGCGAATGGATGCGTGATAGATATTTTTATGAAGAGGAATTATTCAGAATTCTTGTCAAAATTTATTTGCAAATTATCAAACAAACCTACCTTAAGTACAAGTTCTTGTATACATATCATTCGATTTCAGATTCGTTGACAGGTCTACTTTCTGTTTCAGAAGTACCTCTAAAACTTCTAAAATTAGATGTGTGGGCATATAAAAAGAAAAAGCCTGCGGGAATAATAGTTCCGGGCAACGCAGTAGATATAAATTTCCGTGAATGCCTTAACCCTAGCAAGAGAGATGAAATTCTTGTCAAAAAGGAAGATTATGCAATATTTTATGCTAGACTAGAAGTCGAGAAAGGGATATTTGAAGTGCCTTTTATCGCGAACCACCTTCAGCAATATGGTTACAAAGTTGTTCTCGTAGGCAGATTTAGTAGCATGAAAACAAAGAGGACATTTGAAAGATTATGCGGACGTCTAAATGTCAAAAACATCGAATATTTTGGATATTTATCAGATGAAGATTTGTGGAAAATTTTATCTAGAAGCAAAGTATTGATTTATCCTTCACATTCTGATGTCTTTTCACTAGTAGTCCTAGAATCTCTGTTCTTAGGTAATAGCGTTGTTGCATATAATATCCCTGCGATAAACAGCGTCTACGGAAGTTTAAAGCCTGTGAAAAATTACTGAAGAATACAATTGCAAAAAGATGGCGGAAGAAGCTTTGAAAGTATTAAAAATGGATCAAAATAGATTCGTGGAAGAACACACTGATCCTAAATTAATAAAATTCCTAGAATTACACTCTTCATGGAAGAATGTCGCTGAAGCTGAGATCAAAAAGATGTATGAAATTATTAGAGAAGGCTGAGATCTCTTATCAGCAATATATTTCCCCGAATTCGATTAAAGCATCACATCCATGGATACTTTACCTCGATGACGATGAGAGACTTTGCAGAAAATTTAGAAATGACGTTAAGGAAATAATTGAATTCGGGGGAAAATAACAATATCTTCGCTTTCAGTATAGTGAAGATAAATCTGGATAATAAGAGACGACCTATTCTTGGTTCGTTTTATCCTGACAGACAAGTCAGACTTTATAAAAAGGACAAAGTAGTTTATAGAGGGCTCATACATGAAATGCCAGCTGTTTCAGGACTAAACTATCTCTTGCCAGAACACTACTACATTATACATTTTCATCAAAAGTTCTGGAGTAGAAAATTGGCGGACTACGCGTATATTCAGAAGAAGCAATGCTATAGGTTCACTCATGTGAGCAAACTTCGAGTCGCTCTCTGGAGATTGATGCCGCTAAGTATAATACCATACTACTTTTATATACTCGGTGCCTTTTCAATAAGGGGTAAGAAATTATTCAATATTCCAGCATTGATTTATTCATTCAGAACTGCACTATATGATGGGTTACTTCATACACTGATGAAGATCAGAACTAGGAAAGAAAAGATTATTGCTGAAGTTATTTCAAAAAGAGGGCTGATTCAATTGCTCGGACTCGATTCCTAAATTATAAAATTTAAAGAGCAGCATGCCCTAATATTTTGTGTAGTTATATGTCCTCTATATCCACTTCAGTAGTGATCTCGTCTTATAAAAGGGCGTGGGCCCTCAGGTATTCGCTAGAAAGTCTGGTAAGACAAATTATTCCTCCCGACGAAGTTGTGATAGTCCTTAAGCCATCTAGAGATGGTAGTGAAGATGTTATAAAAGAATTTTCTAAAGAACTACCGATTAAACTCATAATACAAAAGGGTGGGTTTGTTGCAGAGGCTGAGGAGATAGGAATTAGGAGTTCGTCGGGTAAAATAATTGTATTCTTGGATGACGATGCCATAGCCGAGGAAAGGCTTCTAGTTAAATACATAGAATTATTCGAAAAGCATAAGGATGCAGGAGGCATAGGTGGTATTATCTTAAAAGCGCAACTGATGTCCGGCAAATTGAAAAAGTATGATGAACCTTATTTCCCAAGCAAACCTCAACATCAAATAAATATTCATCAATATTGTAGACCACTGAGTATATTCAATGGATATTATGGGTGGATTTCGAAATCTGGTTTTTCTATATTCTGTAATATCTCCTACAAAAAGGGGAAACCTGCCTAATGGAGCACTCGCAGGGGCCAACATGGCATTTTTAAGACATCTGATCGCAGATTGTCCTCTTAGAAAATTTTTAAAAATAGTAGAAAAGGTTATTCATGGGAGTCCATGTTAGCATATTGGGTTAGAACTAAGGGTTTCCACATCTATGTGAGCTCGGATACACGTAACGCACCAATAGTTTGGCACATAACCCACAGAAACAAGTTGACGACTGGTAAAAGTTTTTGGGATAGATTCTGGTTCGGTTATGATGTCTTCAGAAATTATCACAGGTATAGAGCATTGAGAGCTGATGTATCATTGAAGGATTACATTCTCGCAAGTCTAGCTTTTATATACGCATTATTAGACCTTTAAAAATAGGCATCTTCATAATTCACTGTTTACTACATTTCGTTATGCTTCTCAGTATTTTTTCCGAAACGTTCTCCCAAGATAATCTCTCGATAACGTATTTTCTGTTTCTCAGACCGATCGTTAGCCTTTCTTCTGCCGAGGCCATTAGCAGCTCAACGATCCTTTTTGAAAACTC
>JANXDN010000031.1 GCA_025058005.1 Candidatus Aenigmatarchaeota archaeon | reverse complement strand
AATATATATTACTTTCATTAAAAACTGTGCCCTTTAAATAAGTGTAGTTAGTCTGATTAAACTCGAAAACAACATCAGAAATTCCTTGTTCATCATAAAAATTGATTTCAAAACCTATCTCCACATAAACATAACTACTCGTTCTCTTTGTTTTTTCATCAGAATAAAGAGGTGTAGGAGCGGCAATTTGCATCAAACATCAAAGAACAATTATTATATAAAGAATTAGTTTTTTTCCATAAAATATTTAATTATTTTCTTATTTTAAAAAACTACCATAAATACATATAAATGGTTGTCAAAGCATTAGTTTATTTAACATGTTTGCTAATCATTCATTATACCGCTATAATAGGATAAATATGATTTATTTTTCTTTTGGGGAGTTGACAAGCGAAAAAAATAAATAGTTATCGTGTTTTTATAAATTAATGAAAGACACACCTTCCGAAAGATATGTAGGTCAAGTTTTATGTGTTAGGATAGAGGGAACAACAAAAACAAAATTTGGGAATGATAGATGGAGTCCTTGTCTAAAATGGCCGTATGGTTTCTATAACGATAGAGTAGTTGAAGAAAGGCCAGAAGGCCACCAAAATATATATAAAAATCCTTTAAATTTAAGACCTGGAGACATAGTGAGAGTCAAAATAATAAGAGTTTATGCAGATGGAGCTGTTTTGAGAGGAGTTTATTTAAACCATGTGAATAATCAGTAGAATTCCATCCCCCACAAACAAAGTAAACAATAAAGCCAACGGAAAAGCCAAACCAAATCTCACACCTTCTTTTATCCACACATATTTTACTCCTGATTTTTTTATTTTCTTTACCTCTTCTTTTGTTAAACCTTCCCATAATTTTGACTCTAGAAGCACATCACCCTCTTTAAGCATGCTTACAGGTATCCTTTTTTTAAAAGCAGTTTCTTCTACTGTTTTAGAAAATCGATAAACAAAAAATAACAAAATTACAAAGCCAATAATTTTTATTTCAATTAAAACGAGCTCGATAAAGCTTGAAGTAATGAAAAACCTTAAAAAAATCATGTTAAACAGCATCAAAACCAAGGCTATTACTGCATTGAATGTTAAGAATACACCCATGTTTGATTTCAAGTCGTGTGAAAATTCCTCCCAAATCCTTTTCTCTTTTATAGATAATCCAAGAGCATAGATTATCATGTAAATCGCTCCTACGAAAAAGACATTAAAGAATAAACTTAGAGAAAACGGAAAGTATGTTTTGCTGTTTGAAATGTTGGGCAACAAAAAACCTAAAGCAGATAAAAGCTTTGCATCCCCCCCACCCCACTGACCTGTATAATACATGAAGAAGCCGAATACCAAAAAACCTAACCCTGCAAGGGAAGAATACAAAATCGGTGTATAACTTTTCAACATTATAGCCTGGATTATGTGCACGAGTATGCCAATAAACGCCATAACATATGGAATTTCGTCAGGAATTTCTGTTGTTTTCAAGTCTATTATCCCTGCAATAAAAGAGCCTATTAAGGCAACAAAAATCAAAAACCATTCGAACATTTTCATCAACTATATTTTTGAAATCCTATACTTTTGGCAACCTCTCTCATGCATCTCCTACAATAATATAAACCATACTTTCTAATTATCCCTCTATGCGTGCCACATCTTCTACACATCCTTTTACCTTTACCAAATTTTGCCGGCAATCTACCCACCAATATTACCAAAAACTTTTAGCAAGCTCGTCTCATTTTCTATTTCATTTTCTATAAGGCTATAAACAAAATTTTCATATACTTTCGACCAGTTGTTTTCCATTAAAGCCTTTCTAAATATTACCCCACCCATTTTAGTTGTTATAATTGTTGGCCATAATTCTTCAGTCAACTATCTTCACCCCCAACGCTTTTACCCATTCAATAGTTTCTTCTTTAGTAATTAAATGCCTTTTACCTATTCTAGCAGTTTTTATTTTTCTTTTCTTTACTCTATAACCAGGCCTTTCCAATGTAACACAACAGTCAAAACCCAAAACACCTATATTAGGATCATATTTTACCCCAGGTAAATCGATATATTCTTTAACACCAATAGAAAAATTACCACCATTTATTTGTGAAGATTTTAAAGTATTTTTAACACTTTTTAACACACTCATTAACATTTCTTCAGCAGCTTTTCCCCTTAAAGTAATTTTAACTCCTATAGGTCTGCCCCTAGCAATACCGAAAGTATTTCTTTTTCGCGTCTTAGTTATAATAGGCTTTCTTCCACTAATCTTTTCTAATAGTTTTGCAGCCCTTTCTAACTTTTCCTTATCTGTTGTTGTCCCTATATTGAGCGTAACTTTTTCAATCCTTATTCTCTTCATGGAATTCATACACTCACACCAGCTTTATTTTTGGCTTATCTTTACCTACCACAAAAACATCATCCTTTACAGCATCTATTTCCCTATTTTCAAGCTCACACCTCACTTTATTTGGCTCTCTGCTTCTTGTGGTTATCACTTCTTTTATTTTGACAAATTTGCCTATATTCTGCCCACCGGTTATCAAGCCTAAACTCCCCTTTTCCATTTTTAAATGCTCTAATATTTTTTGCTTGGGCAATTCTATGAGAACCGAGTCGCCAGTTTTATATTTTCTATCTCCGAGGATAGTTCTACCATCATGTGTTCCCAAATACACCTTTCCCCCCTTCGATAGAAACTTTCTGTTTATCCTACAAAGTTTAAAGTTTGCTTCACTTTGAGGTATTTCTATTAATCGCAAACCGGATGAAGATAACGTCACACGATAGTGTTTTTTCAAAGTTTTAAAGGATATCACATCCATTAAACCCACAGAAAATTTATATTCCTTTCTTACTTTACCATCTACATATATTTCTCCAGAGGTTATTATCTTCTTTGCATCTTTTAATGTGTCACACATTTTCAAGATATCTCTTATCACTATTGCAAGTGGTATGGATTCCTCTTTTTTGTGTGCACCGGGTAAAGGTCTAACTATCCAATGTCTTGATTTTGGGGAGATTTTGTAAAATTTTGGCGCGCTATAAGCTTTCATGTGACTCATTTAACCCCAACCTTTTTTGCTTTTAATCTCATTTTATCTTCATAAAGATTTATAATCATCAAATTACTTGGTTCAAATGCTACAGGAATTTCAGTTCCAGCGACCCTCTTTCTTGTTATCCCCTCAATATAAACCTTTCCCCCTTTCAAATCAACCCTGCTTATTTTACCACTCATTTTTTTATACTTTCCCCTCATAACCACTACTTCATCCCCCTTTCTAAGAGGTAAAGCTCTTCTTTTATATTTTTTTCTAAGCTCCTTAGATAAATGGGCACTCAAAAACTTTCTTTTAATGTGCAAAGGAGCGTTATATCTATATTTTCTTTGTTTTTTTGGATTTTTGCTCGCTTTCCATTTACGCGACCATTCTTTCATTAAACATCACACTATAAAATTTGCTATTTTTCCTATCATGGAAAATCTTTCCACCGCTTCTCTTGCAACAGGTCCCTTTATCTGAGAGCCTAGAGGCTCGCCTTTGTCGTTTACAAGCACGGCGGCATTATCTTCAAAACATATTCTTATACCACTTTTTCTTCTATACTCTTTTTTCTGCCTTATCACAACAGCTTTAACAACCTGTTTTCTCCATTTCACTGTCCCTTGTCTTACAGAGCATACTATCATGTCACCTACTCCGCAAGCAGGCATCCTTCTCTTTACGCCTTTATAACCTAGGACAGCAATTACATTAAGTACCTTTGCACCTGTATTATCTGCACACTCTATTAAAGAGTTTACAGGTATACCCCTTGTAATCTTTGCCTTTAAAGCTTTCATAGCAAACACAACTCTTTAATTAAAGTAAGATATAATTAAAAAATTTTATTAAATCTTTTCTATGACTACAAAAGCCTTTGTTTTTGATAGCGGTCTACATTCAGCAATTTTCACCACATCATCCTTTTTAGCATTTATGCAAGAAGGATTGTGTGCAGGTATTCTACTTTTCCTCTTTTCATATCTTTCATACTTTGGAATATAGTGCAAGTAATCTATTCTTACTATTACGGTATTTTGCATTTTATCTGAGACTACCTTTCCCTTCAAAATCTTTCCTCTAGTGGGTAGTTTCCCATGAAAAGGGCAGTTTTTATCGCTACAAACGCCTTCTGGTGGTTTAACATCATAACCTATATCCCTTATTTTCGCCTCTTTTTGCATATTAACTCCTCTCTTCAATTTTCAATCCATATATTGTGTTCTTGAAACTTTATATCAATTAACTCTTTAACTATTCTTTTAACTTTTTTATTTACCTCACTTTCTTTTATGTTTATTTCGTTATTTTCAAGGATTTCTCTTATCAAGTTAATAGATAACTCTTCTCTAAACTTTTTATTTTTCATTAGATTGATTTTTATTTCACTAAGCTCTTTCTCATTCATTCTACCACCTAGGAAGTTTTTTCTTTATCCTATCTTCTGGTCTGCCTACTAATAGATTGCCATCGACCTCAACTCTTTTACCACTTGGTAGATAAAATATAAAAATTGTCCCCCTTTTCATTACTTTTACGACCTTTTTTTTGGTTTCAACCTCTATCATATTATAGGTTTCGTTAACAATCAAACCTTTTATGTTAGTCAAATATTTATTTGTTGCGCTTTTTACTCTTGTAGTCAAACCTATTAATTCATGTCTAACTATATTTTTAGGTGTTATAGGCATCATGATGAAATATTATTTAGCTTAAATATTAAATTTATGAGCGAAAAGGAAACTCTCATTAAAAGGTTAATAGAAGAAGGATATTTAAAGACACCTTCGATCATTAAAGCAATGAAGAAAGTAAAAAGAGAAATTTTTATGCCAAAGGAATATAGAAAATACGCATATGTAGATAAACCTTTTCCCATACCACCATTTACAGCACAAACCATTTCTGCTCCACATATGTACGCTATTACTTATGAAGCCTTAATGCTCAAAAAAGGCGAAAAGTTTTTGGAGGTTGGCACAGGTTCAGGATATGGTGCAGCTTTGGCAAGAGAAATAGTAGGGGAAA
>JANXDN010000030.1 GCA_025058005.1 Candidatus Aenigmatarchaeota archaeon | reverse complement strand
CTAATTCAGCGAATAATTTTTCATCTGAAGCATTTCTCATTTCCTCAAATTCTTTTATCTTTCTCTTAATTTCATCTTTCTTCTTCTCATAAATGCTTTTCAACTCATCGAACATTTTATTTTTTAATGTAAGTTGAAAATTTATAACATTTTATTTTCTCAACAAGATCAATAGTATAATTAAGGTTAATGTTATAATAATAATTATAATGAAAATGTGTTTCTGCTTTAATCTTTCAATTTTTACTTCCCCTGCAAAATTTTTATTATCTCCAGTTATATAGGAGCTTGCATTAATTTGATATGCATTAAAGCTAAACATTAATCTAAACTCTCTTTCTTGTATAACATTACCATCTTTGTAGGCAAGAGCCGAAATTTTAAAGGTGTAATTGCCATACTTAGTGGTATTAGCCACTATAACTACATTATGTGCTCTTATAAACTCGTTTCCTACAGCAACAAACACATCTTCTTCGCCTTTTTTAAGTATTCTAGGATATATTTCTATTTTAACATCTGTTGGTATCTCGCTCTCTTTTAAAAAAATTGTATAATCACTATCTCTAGACCATAAAATTAGTTGAAACTTTGCTACACCATCGTTTGTTTCAACGAAATCCTGTTTCACAAGTGCACCTAAGTTAAAAGCAAAACAAATTGGTAAAAGTAATGCAAGTAAAATAAATAATATCATTCATACAACACTTTTATTAGCCATTATAGTTATATAACCTATTAATTTGCCGTGAAATGTTGGTGGCATGTTAATCCAATAATAAGTGGTAATATTTTGAGGAAATGTTGTTTTATTTTTAAGAAGATTGTAATTATTGCTTAATTTAATGGCATTAGCAAAATTGTTTTGTGTATTCCAAGATATATTTCCCACATGAATAGTGGAAGCTCCAAGCAAATCATCTCCTTTTATCCACAAGTCTAACAAACAACTACCTTCATTTACTGTAATATTGTATATATTTGCGTTATTGCCTAAAGCCGGGTTGTTAAAGCTATTAGGCAATACTTCGCCAAAATCTATGTGTGAAAAACCAACCGTAACATCTATTATGCATTTTTGTATTTCTATTGTAGCGTTGATAGTATGGTTTGCTTGTGTAGCATTATTAGTAGAGTTAAACAAAACACCTATTTGCCAAGCGCTCCCACTCTCACCTGTAGCATTAACCTTCCACGTTAAATTGCAGTATTCATTCAAGTCATCTAAGGGGTTTGTTGGACATTTTTTCTCAGCAAAGCCATCAACTATATAAAGTGGTAAGGTAGGTGTCCCGCTTATGGGTGTATCAGGCATGATAGAGCTAGCATTATATCTTACTATACCTGATACATTCCCGCAATTGCCGCCCTCGCAATAAACAGTTGCATTAACCATAAAAGTGTGGTTTTGTGCAACAAAGGTAAGAGTTTTGGGGGTTATCAAATCAACAATCAAGTAGTTTTTTCTCATAGGTGTAAAATTAGCCAACAAGTAAACATTTTCTACATAAATAAACGCATTTGGAAAACCATCTGTATCTTGACCTCTTATTCTGACTTTTAAAGAGTTGAATTGGGAGTAAGATAGATTTAGCAAACAGAAGGTTTCTTGCAAACTCTCATTTTCTGTAAAAGGTCCTGCACACTCCTTCCAAGAGCCATCCCAATAATCGATGTATATGTTGCTTGCGCCAAAATCAATATCGGTTTTCCACTCAAACACAAGTTTTACATCACTTAAAAACACATCTCTTGAAACATTTGTATCCCAATCAATTATTTCAAGCCAACCAAATGGAAATGTTAACAGGTCAACCATTTCTTGCAATCCATCATTTTTTTGAAGATTTTCAACATTACAATCTCCATCTGAATCAAGACATTGTAAAGGATTTCTTTTGTATTGCACAAAGAAAGAGCCGTTGGTTTCATTGGCTTTACCTGTAATGTCAAATGCGTAAATCTTCCATGCCACATCACCAGAAAAAAAGCTATTATTTTTCCAAGTAAAATTCGCCCATCCGGTTTTTTCTGAAGTAAAATATATAGGCGAACCGTAAGTGCCGTCTGTATAGTTTATCCATTCTCCTGTCTCATTAGTTGACAAAATCACATAGCCCAAACCTATATCATCATAAATTTGCACTGATATATTGGCTTCCTCGCCATTAAAAATTTTATTTGGAAATGATGATGTGCCGAAAAAAGGTGGAGCAGAGTGATTGACCTTTAACTCTATTAAATCTATATAGGCAAAAGCATTTGGAAAACCATCTGTATCTTGACCTCTTATTCTGACCTTTAAAGAGTTGAAAAGTTGTTCTTTTTTAAGATGTGTTAAATTGCATGTAGTTAATTGCAAGCTTTCATTTTCTGTAAAAGGTCCAGCGCAATTAACCCAATGTGTTGAATTCCAATAGTCGATATTTATGTTTTCTGCTCCAAAGTTGATATCAGTGAACCAATAAACATGAATGAATGCTGCGTCTATGGTGTTTTGTGAAGGTATATCTGCAAAAAATTGTTGAGCTTCCAACCAACCGAATGGGTTTGTGAGCAAATCCACCGCTTCGTATATGCTATCCAAATCTCTTATATTATCAACACTGCAATCTCCATCAGAATCATAGCATGCATCAGGCAAAATGCTCCCACTCATGAAAATGGAAAAAAGCAAAATAATTAGAAGATAAAAGCGTTTCATAGTTATAGATTTGTTTCGATAAAAATTTATTATTGGTAATGTTTTACAATAATTAAGCTTAGATAGAGTAATATATGGCTTGTAAATATATTTTCACTTTAACTATAGCATCTGCTGCAAAATCCAAATCTTCTCCTCTGAACCTTAATCTCAAATTCTTAAAACTTGAAAATATTGTTGAAGGTAATTTTACTTTGATTTTGCCACTTTCGTTAAAAGGTCCTTTTTCGACATAATTTTTTCCGTCAAAAGAATAACCAACATAAATATTGCCTGCGTCTTCACTTTCTATCTCCCAATGGAAAATGGCATAAGCTTCTTTTAACAAACCTTTGTTTTCAAAATCATATACTTCTACAAAACCATAAGGGTTTGTTTTCAGGGATACTAGCTCGTAGCCATTCTCCATATTTTTTATTATATCACCGCTGTCGGTGCCGTCTGAATCTTTTGCGTTTCTCGGCTTCAAATAATCTTTTTTCTCCTTAACAAAAAGTAGGGAGATTGTAAAAATCAAAATTATCAAAAAAAGTATTTTTGTCTTCATTACTCTTTCACCTTAAAAACATATACAAGAATGTTCCTTCCACAGAATTGTGATTATTAAATTCATCGAATGCCAAAATTTTGTAATTAACAAATTTCATGCAGACTCTGCCAAACCACATGCAACCTTTACTATTTTTAAGTTCATTTTCCGAAAAAGTATAGCTTAGTCTGTTAATGCCGAAAATAGTGTGATTTCTGTAAAAACCTAAAGAATTTTCTGTTACTAATCCTTTGCTTACTACTGAGCATGCATCTTCCCAAAGAGTTTCTATTGTTATATTTTGAGATGACCTTATTCTTCTGTGGCGAATGTTTATAGGTTTTGTCGCATCCGTCACGAATATTTTTTGAGTTATTGAATTACTAGTCCAATTTCTGCCTTCTGAAGAAGTATAAGTGAAATTATATACACCTGCTTTAGCTTTATAAGATAATGTTATATTTCTTGAGGAAAAATTATGTGTATCATTGCTTAGTATATATACCACGTCTTCATCGCCTGTATTGTTTTCAAAAGCCCTTACTTTAATTTCCGATGGGCAAGTATTTGTGGAATTAGCGAATAGCGTTAAAACTGGCGTCCCTTTCTTAACAAGTAGAAAATCTTCTTTTACTGAAGTACTATAGTTTTGGTTTTCATTTTTCACACAAGTATAGTTCCATATGCCTGCTGGCAAAATGCTATAGTCTTGGTTTGCAACTAAAATAGAATTTCTATAAAACTTGTCACCATCGCAAATAGCTGTAATATTATTTGGATAGGTTGAATTTTGTAAAAATAAATTTACTTGCTGTTGTGCCTTTTCAACTTTCAAATAAAATTGTTCTGTCTCATTCCAATTGCCTGCATAATCCTTTGCAAAACTTTTCCACACATAAAAACCTGCTGGTAAATCTGATATAACAAAATTGGACGAAACGCTTTCGTTTATTATTTCTCCTGTAAAATTATGTTCCAACACTATTTCTTCTATCCCACTTTCATCTGTCCAATTCAAAAAAATACTATAAACTTTTCTAGGCGAATAGACTTCTGTCATTGATTGAGAACCAAAATATGTTGGAGGTATAATATCTTTTTCTCCTTCAATATATCCCTCAATTTTTCTGCTATTATTATACTCATCGAAAACTTCTATAGTATAATAAAAACCTTTGTAATTAAAGCTCAAATTCACCCAATCTTTCATTCCTTTTAACATTATCACTTGATGTTTGCAAGTAGAACTTTCAGTAAATACGGCATACGCCAAATTGGAAAACTTTTCTTGCCACAAGCTAGCTATTTTCTTGCTTTCATTATCGACCTCAAAATGTAATATATCTGGTGGTGAGATGTCATAAATTCTTGTTCTTCTTTCATTGCCTCCGAAAAAATGCCAACTTGGTGGATCTAATGCATATTGGTTTTTATCGAAGGAACCGAACAAGAAATCCATGTTACCATCTGCATTTATATCTGCTATAGATGGTGAAGAAAAAATGTATGCGTTTACTTTGTAGAACCACAATAATTTACCTTCTGAGTTTAAAGCATATAGTCTTGAGTCCGAGCTTCCAACAATTACATCATTCATGCCATCCAAATCTACATCCACTATAGATGGGGAGGATTGAATTCTGCCACCTGTTGGAAGAGTAAAAGTCCAATTAATAGTTCCGTCAGCATTAAAACAATAAACCTTTGAGTCGTGTGAAGCTATGATTATTTTTTTGCTATCCCCTATTTGAGCTATAACTGGAGAAGAGGTTACCCAGTTATTTGTGGCATAGCTCCAAATAAGTTGACCATTACTTGAGTTAAGCAAGTATGTTTTGTTGTCATAAGAGCCAAAAGCGATTTCTTGTATGCCATCGTTGTTAAC
>JANXDN010000002.1 GCA_025058005.1 Candidatus Aenigmatarchaeota archaeon | reverse complement strand
TAGAGCATTAGTCAGGAATCCGAAGGTTTGGCTTATGGATGAGCCTCTCAGCAACCTCGACGCTAAGCTCAGAGTATACATGAGAGCAGAACTTAAGAAACTTCAAAAAGACTTGAAGATAACGACGATCTACGTTACACACGATCAAGCAGAAGCAATGGCCATGGCCGATAGAGTTGCAGTAATGAATAAAGGTAAATTAATGCAATATGATTCTCCCCATGTAATTTACGAGAGACCTGCAAATCTATTCGTTGGTGGATTCGTAGGAGCACCACCAATGAACTTTATCGAGGCAAACATAGTTGAAGAAGGTGAACAGACCATTCTAGAAACAAGCATCTTCAAGTATTCAATAGATTCAGAGCTAGCTAACATAATTAAAAGCAGAGCTACTAGTGAAAGAGTAATTCTCGGTTTCAGACCTGAAAATCTCTTACTATCAATTGATAGAAGACCTGAATCTATATTCCAAGCAGATCTATACGTTATCGAACCCATGGGTTCAAATATTATCGTAGATCTAAAAGCAGGAGAATATCTTCTAAAAGCAGTTCTACCGCCCACTACACGTCTACCCCAAATTGGAGAGAAAGTATGGGCTTATTTCCCACCTGATAAACTCCACATCTTCGATGCAAAAACAGAACATACAATAATTTAGCCGAATATACAGCACTGACTCTAAATCTTAAGTACTCTAAAGATTACATAAATATCTTACTAAAAAATTTAGAATCAATTATGCATAGAATAAATTTTATAAAAAAATTTTTTAACCAGCTGATACATAATTATTTTTGAGGTATGAGTAATTATTTAGAAAATAAAATATCTAGGAGGAAAGCAATTTCAACTACTGCTAAAGTTGCAATTTCTATAGGTATTGGGGCAGCTATCGGTGCTGCAGGTTTAGGAGTAGGCTATTATTATGCTACGAGACCTCCTGTTCAACCAACTCCTACAAGAGTTGAAGAAAAAAAGTTAGTTATATATCACTGGTGGACAGCAGGAGGAGAGAGAGAAGCTATAGATGCAGTATATGCATTGTATAAGAAATACAACCCTGGTTATGAAATAATTGATAATCCTGCTGCAGGCGGTGGGGGCGCCGTTATGAGAGCTGCTGTAAAAGCTATGTTATTAGCTGGACAACCACCTGATACATGTATGGTCACCTACGGACCTGGTATGGTTAGGTCTTGGTATATATATCATGAGCCTATTGATGATTTGTTCAAAGATTTCCCTGTTCCAGAAATGTTAAAGAGTTGGGCTAGAGTAGGTGATCATTATTATGTTATGCCCTTAAACATTCATAGAGATAACAATCTATGGTATAATAAAAAGCTTGTAGAGAAGATTGGAATAAGTATGCCTTTAAAGTCGGTAGATGAGTTCTTTGAAGCATGTGAGAAAATTAAAAATGCAGGATACATCCCATTTGCATTCGGGACTGTAGGAGGACAGAGATTCTGGCTGAACTACATGTTGGAAGATTTCATGATAGCTTCTCCATATGGTGGAGGAGATTATGTTACTAACTTTAATCTTGGAAAGGCTAAGCCTGCAACAGATAAAGCGGTACGCGATGCTCTAGAAAATATTAAGACCTTATGGCAAAAATATGTTAACCCCGATTATGGTGCATTGACATGGGATGAAGCGGGCAAGCTATTGATGAGAGGAGAAGCTGTATTTAATGCTATGGGTGATTGGCAGAAGGGTCACTTTATGGCTTCTGGGTGGAAACCTGACGTGGATTTCGGTTGGCAGACTTTCCCCGGGACTGATGGACAATCTATGGTTCATGGAGACTCGTTTGGAATAATTAAAAATGCTCCTCACCCAACGGCAGCTAGAAAATGGGTTGAATTATTAAAGACTGTTGAAGCTCAGGAGACCTTCTGCTTGATAAAATGTGCTAGTCCTCCACGTACAGATGTTCCATTAGATAAATTTGATCCAATGCAGAGAAGAATCGCGGAATCTATTCGAAGAGATAAGATTGTAGTTGGAGGACATGGAGAAGTCGAAGAATGGATGGATAAATGTGGAGAGATATTAGAAAGCTTCTTAACTCATTATAACGTTGACAAGACTATTAGTGAGTTAGACGAAGCATATAAAAAGATCTTCCCAAAGCCGCTTGAGTAACGTTCGCAAAATGAATAAGATAAAATTATCCTCTATTTTTTATTTTTTATCATTTGCATTAGTTGCAATCTTACTCGTAAGCATTTTTAGTTATGGGTTCTCTATATGGACCTCGTATATGTCATTACATGATTGGAAAGGATTAGGAGGTATACCTGTTTTTATAGGATTAGGAAATTACATAGAGTTCTTCAGCAATTCTATAGCAATAAGAACTTTGATAAACACATTCATCTTAGCAATCTCATTCATAATCTCTACTACTCTATTAGGACTTGTACTCGCGATATTGTTAGACATAGGATTGAAGGGGACCTCAATATTCAAGTTAATTTTCCTTCTTCCTCTCTCTTTCTCTTTCGTCATCTCTGCAACGATGTGGACATGGATGTTCTCTCCATTCCAAGGAACAATTAATTCTTTGCTAAGAATGCTGGGACTTGATTTTCTAACCCAACCTTGGATAACATCAACTGAGCAATCTTTACTATGTGTTTTAATAGTTTACATTTGGCAGTTTTCTGGCTTCGTAACGTTAATTTATTATGCAGGAATAAGCAGTATATCGAAGGAACAGATTGATGCTGCAACGGTAGATGGGGCCACACTCTTTCAGAGATATTTCTACATAATCATTCCGCAATTAAAAGGTGAAACTATAGGCGTCATGGTCATACTTCTCTTCTATGCACTAAGAGTGTTTGACCTCGTTTATCTTCTCACAGGAGGAGGACCAGCATTATCTTCAGAAGTTTTAGCTACATATATGTATAGAGTAACTTTTAATCAAAACCTCTTTGGGTATGGTGCAACCGTTGGATTTATAACATTTCTAATAGCGATGTTGATCATAATTCCTTTCCAAATCTTCTTTAGAAGAAGGTGATCCAAAGATGAGATTCTCTACGAGATCTCTTCTCTATGTCTTTGCAATTATTGCATCAATATTCTATCTTCTTCCGATGTATACATTAGTCAACGTATCGTTAAAATCTACTGAAGATTTAGTCTATGGACCTGTTGTTCCACCTAGACAGGTCTACTTTGGAGCATACCAAGAAGCGTGGACTCAAATAAGTGACTACTTTTTAAATAGCGTTAAAATGACGTTACCAGCGACTATAATCTCAACATTACTAGGATCTTTATCAGGATACGCGTTTTTCAGATTTAGGTCGAAAATAACAAATATTATATTTTTACTAATGGTTACGGGATTCTATGTACCGCCACAAGCAATATTGATCGCATTAATAAAATTTATATCATCTATAGGACTTTATGGAAGCATCTATGGGCTCATACTTACGCATATAGCATACGGTATGCCTATAACAACTCTTCTCTTTAGAAATTATTATGAAAGTATTCCTAAAGAAATACTAGATTCCTCAGAAATAGATGGTGCAGGGGAATGGCTTAAATTTATAAAGATAATCTTTCCTCTATCTCTGCCAGGTATGGCAGTAGTGTTAACATTTCAATTTACAAATATCTGGAACGATTTTCTTTTTGGATTAGTTCTATCTCAAGGAAGATACTCACAGCCAGTAACCGTCGCTATTGCTAATCTTAAAGGAACAACACTCGCTGCATGGAATGTACAAATGGCAGGGGCTGCGATCGGAGCTATACCCATCGTAATCTTCTATATATTCGGAACAAAATTGATCATAAAAGGATTAACAGCCGGAGCCATCAAAGCTTAATTGAGATTTTAATTCAAAGACTCCGCAATTTCTTACTTAGTCTATCAATAAAGAAAATTTGAAGCATTAATGATTTTTAACTATTCCATTAAAAGAGATTATAATGGCAATTTATGATATTGCCTTATGAACAAAGTCTACAATATCCATTATTTGAACTTCTTTTTCTCCATTTACAAGTTTTAATCCGTACCTTAACATAGATATACATGCAGGACATGCCGTTATAATTGTTTCAGCTCTAGTTTTTAGTAACATCTCAACTCTTTTCTGAGCTATTTTTATCGCAGCTCTTGAATGTGTAATCTCTATTCCCCCATCTCCCGTACAGTAAGTATTCTTTTCACTTCTTTCAGTTTCTACAAGGACAACATTTTTTATGTGTTTTAAGATCCTTCTTGGCTGTTCAACTAAAGACATGTATCTCGACATATAGCAAGGATCATGATATGTTATAGTGATAGGTTTGCTGTAAGAAGCTATGTTAGTCCATTTATCTAAATTCTCATCTAATACTTCAACTATATGGGTAACTTCTACATCAAAATCCTCGACGAATTTTGGATAGAGAATCTTAAAGGTATAGGCACAAACAGGATTAACTACTACTAGCTTCTTAACTCCTTTATCTTTAAATAATTTGTTAACATGTTTTGCATATTCTTGAAACTCTGTTAGATATCCATATGTGTGGAGTGGTTTCCCACAGCATGGTTCTTCATTAAACAGGTATCCTACTTTAACATTTATCTTCTGTAATAGCTGTACGGCATTTCTCAAGGTTTGATGATATTGTTTGTTAAGATTAAGTAATCGAGTTCCCATTATTATAAGATTATCAAGTTTTAGCTTTTCTAAGATATCCATTGTTTTAGCTAACATGTCGAATGGAAGACCTAACTTATGTATGAGGTCCAGATAACCCATTGTAGTATTCATACAAGACGCAAAAAATATAGTCTCTGTATTATTCTCAAATTTTAATCCGCTTGCCCATCGAGTTATCTCGTTGGTCGATAGACCGTATGGATTCTTTTTCTTTAAAATATTGTTCATAACTTTCTTTACAATTGGTGGCATTAGGTCTCTTTTAGCAACTTCGTAACGCATCGTAATGAACACATCGTCTGTTGGAATTTCTTCTGGACACTTATAAGTACACCATCTACACAAAGCACAGTTCAGAATTCTATCACCAAAAGTTTGGGTTATCTCCAACTTATCTTCAATTAATGCTTTAAAGACTAACATCTTACCCCTTGAACCATAAATATCAAAGTGGCTGGCATCTCTAGCCGGACATAATTCTAAGCAATAACCGCAATGAACACATTTATAAATTGACTCATAAACTTTGTTCTCTTTTATACCATGTAAATTGAAGTTTTCTCTCATACACTCCTAGATTAGTTTCTGAGATATTGATATATATCTTTTATTTTACTACTTAATCAATTTATTTAATGAGTGAAATTTTAACAACAATCTATAAAGTGGATGTTTTTAGGGATTCTTCAAAAGCTTAAGAGAAAACAAGTTTCGTTAATTTTAGGATTTAATCTAAAAGTTTAATAAATGTCGTTAAAAATAAGATGTGAGGTATGTTTCGAGATGATTTGCAGAGAATTAAGATAGGATTAGTAGGATGTGGTGTTATAAGCTATGCTCACATGAACGCTTACGCACAGATACCTCAGGCAGAGGTTGTAGCCGTTTGCGATATTTTTGAACCATTAGCAAGCTCATTAGCAAAACGGTATGGTATCAAAGAATTTTATACTGATTATGAGAAGATGTTAAAGAGGGAAGACATTGATGTAATAGATGTCTGTACTCCTACATCTCTTCATAAGGATTTTACGATTAAAGCATTAGAAGCTGGGAAACATGTTTTTTGCGAAAAACCAATAGCATCAAATTTAATGGAGGCAGATGAGATCATAGACTCGCAAAAGAAGTTTAAAAAATATGTTCTTATCGGGCATTCAAATCGATATCTTCCCATTACAATTAATAGTAAAGAGATTGTTCAAAAAGGTCTCTTAGGAGAGATTTTTCTCGTTAAGACTGCACATCGTTTTGATAATCCATTTGAAAAATGGGCACAAAACCCTGAAAATCCGAAATATTACTGGGAGAAAGGAGGAGGACCGATAATCGATAGTGGCGTCCATTCCGCAGACCTATGTAATTATTTCTTACTAGATGAACCTACATATGTATATGCAAAAGGTTTATCCTTTCCAAAAGTATTACCATTCTTTACGTCAGCTCATATAAATGTGGAATATAATCATGGAGGCCATGGGATTATAATCATAAATAGACAAACGAGAAACTATCCCCAATACGAAAGGTACTTAGAGATTATAGGATCAGAGAGGAGTATATGGGGATTTGACAATTTTTATCGTCAAACGATTGTTTTTAATGCTTTATCATTAAATGAACTTTACGAAGGAGGAAATATTTCTTATCTTTCCCCGACAGCACATACAATGTTTAGAGAATATCTCCCAGCCAATAGTGAAATATACCTTGAATTAACAGATTTTATAAGAACAATAATTAACGCGAGCCCTCCTCCTATCTCTCTTGAAGATGCGAGGAAGGCATTAGAAATATGCATCGCTGCTGAGAAATCTATTAGATACGAAAAAGAAATAGAATTACCTCTTAAGGAGTGAGCATATATGTGTGCTGATATAAATGTAGCTATCTTAGGTAAACCTTCTGAACGAGAATCATATTACCTTAAACATCTTTTGAAGATGCCTAATATCTCTTTAAAATACATCTCATCTCTTTTAGAAGCAAAATCATTCCCAGCATTAATATTACTAGAGAAGCCTCCAACCGACCTATTAATAAGACTGTTAGAAGATAATGATATTAAAGTGTTGATAGAAACACCTTTTGCAGAATTTTTTGAAAAGGAGATAGAGTTGCTAAACGAAATCAAAAGATTAAATGCAGAGGTGTTTATACCGCTAGTATCTCGGCATCATCCAATATTAGTTCGGTTCAGAGCTCTTCTAAATAGAAAAATGTTAGGAGACGTTTTTTCAATATACATGACATTAAATTTTGATGTAAATCATTTAAGACAAGAGCCTCCTTTAGAAACGTCTTCTATAACTCTTTCAAGTCGAGTACTACATCAACTCATTAATATAATTGACTATCTCCTATGGTTAAATAAAGGTGATATTTCACAGATAAATATATGGGTAAACAGCAGATCAAAAGAAAAAGAGGTTTTAGTAGTTGATGCAAAGCTTCACAATACTTTACTAACTCTTGTATCTTATGTAGACGAAGTCTCCCCAAGTTTTTGTAAAGATTACATTAACATAGAAGCAGTGGGATTTGAGAGAATATTGGTATGGAATGGTTTTGAGCAATCGCTTATATTAAAAGGTAAGAGCGACTTCGCTTCAGATCATATATATTGGGGTTTGGATCTAGGTGAAGTTATTGCAAGACACTTTATCAATATCATAAAATCTAAACCTCAATATGACTTGAAAGAAGTATTTATATCTTACGAAAAAACGCTCAAATATTTAAAATCAGGTAAACTTAGAAAGCGTATTGGGTGATTTGCAATTGAAGTTTTTTAACATTGGTATTTTAGGTACAGGTTTTATGGGCAGGACTCATACATACGCCTATAAGAGCATCCCATTCTACATACAATCTCCAATTGCTTTAGCTGAACTTAAAGTAGTCTTTAGTAGAAGTCAAGAACGGGCTAATGAATTCGCTAAAAAATATAAATTTGAAAAAGCGTTCTCAGAAGATTGGAGAAAACTCATTGATTGTAAAGAGGTAGATATAGTAGATAACGTTTTACCCAATTTCTTACATTACGAACCATGTTCTTACGCTCTTGAAAAGGAAAAACACGTGATATGTGAAAAACCTCTGGCTGTAAGATTAAGTGAAGCAAGAAATTTATATGAAGTGTCACGGAAAGTAAAAACTAAGACTATGACTATGTTTAATTACCGTTTTATCCCTGCAGTGCAATTTATGAAAGAATTTATAGATTCTGGACAGCTTGGTAGGGTTTTTCAGATTAGATGTCTTTTTGCACATTCAGGTCATGTAAACCCTAATAGACCGTGGAGTTGGAAAGAAGATTTCCAGACTTCTGGAGGAGGAGCATCAGCAGACCTTGGAATACATGTTATGGATCTCTTGAGATATCTCGTCGGAGACGTCTCTAAAGTAGTTGCATTAGAAAAAATATACTTTCCTGAACGAAAGAATAGTTTAGGTGAGATCAAGAAAGTAACAGCAGATGATGCAGTGATATGTGTATTAGAATTTAAGAATGGTGCATTTGGCTCTCTAGAAGCAACGCGCGTTGGAACAGGCTATAAAAATCATTTAAGAATAGAGATTCATGGAAGTGAAGGTGGATTAATATGGAATCTTGAAGATCTTAATTATATTAAACTTTTTACAGTTAGAGGTTTTGGAAGTAGAGTCGGCTGGGAAACTATTTTGTTGGATTTGCCATGGTGGCCTCCTAGGGGGCATATTGGAGGATGGCAAATCGGGCATGTATTCGCTTTATATAGATTCTTAGAATCTATAGCTAAAGATGAGGATTTTGAACCTTCATTCTATGATGGATATCAAGCCCAAAGAATTCTTGAGGCTATTCATGTCTCCTTTAGAGAAAGAAGATGGGTTGATTTAGACCTGATACAATAAATCTATTTACTAATATTTTGTAGCCTTTGATAAAAAAATTTGGGTGAGATAATTGTTGGAGATGAATTATTATGGAGGAAAAATGATCCATTTTCTTCTAGAAGGGTTCTTAGTGGTAGGTTGACACTAGATAGAATTTTGTAATATGGATATGTAAGTGGAGAGGAGTGTAGAGAATTATGCCATGAATAAGTAATGGTTACAAACAAGAGTGTTAAGTATATGAAAGTTAAATAAATGGAATGTATGAGATATTTTAGATGACAGTGAAAGGAGAAAAACGCTCAGAAGAAATTATAAAGAGTTTACAAAAGATAGTTGGCAGGGAATGTGTTACATCGGAAGTTACCGACTTATATGCGTATACACGTGATGCTAGCCCTGTGGAAGGTGTTTTACCCTTAGCAGTGGTTAAACCAGCAACTACTATTGAATGTTCAAGAATTCTCAAGTTAGCTAACGAACTAAAATTTAAAGTATATGTTAGAGGCGGTGGAACAAGCGCTGGAGGTGGTGGAATAGCTTTCCAGCAAGATTCTATTATCCTCGATACAACTCGAATGAACAAGATTTTAGAGATAGATGAGAAAAATATGAGTGTAACTGTCCAAGCTGGAATAATCTGGTCAACGCTAAATGAAGAGTTAGCTAAACAGGGTTATCGAGTACCTTTCTGGGGACCTGAAAGCGCTTATGGTGCAACCCTAGGTGGTTCTTTAGCATTGGCCTCTATGTCTTCTCAAGGAGTAACCGAAGCTGGTGGAACATACAATCAAGTAATAACTTTAGAAGTTGTTCTTCCTACGGGAGACATTTTAAGAACAGGTTCCGATACGCTTCCAAATGCTGGAAAATTTGCAAGAGTCTGTAATGGAGGCGATTACACAGGGATCTTCTTGGGTTCACTTGGTGTATTTGGAATAATAACAGAAGTAACTTTAAATCTAGAAGCCTTACCTAATGTTGCACGCTATATTGGTGTAGTTTTTGACACATGGGATGATGGCATAGATTTCGTATTGAAAATACTTCGCGTTAAAGCAATACCTAAGTCGCTCAACATTACTCCAGGAGAGAGGTCGGTTAGGTCTTCATGGAATGTCGATGGTCAGTGTGGTTTTAGAATCGTTATCGAGGAGGCTGATGATGAATTAGCTGAGAGGAAAGAACGGATAATAAGAAAAATTGGGGTTGAGTTAGATGGATATTTTCCTGAAGATGGAGATAAGAAAGTAGAAGAATGGTGGAAGAAAATGTTTCTACGGCTTGTTACAGCTGAGAAAGAATACGGTTTTGCAGCTCACGCTTGCCATAAAATACCGTTACATAAACTTCCAATAGCAGTCAAGGAAGCTGAAGAATATTTTATCAAGACACATCGAGTTGAGGAGCAGGGAATGAAGATGAGCCTAGGTGCGTATGTAAGCGATCAGCGTCCAGTGGTTGGATTTTATCCTTTCTTATTCTTTAAAGATTATCCAGAAGTTAGAAAGAAAGCTATGGAGATTTGGGAAGGATGGATAGCCCACGCAATAACATATTATGGAGCATCTCCATACTGGATGGGCTGGGTCTGGACGAAGAACCTAATGCCGAGAGTTAGACCAGAATACATAGATTTTCTTAAAAAGTTAAAGAGTGCAATCGACCCAAACAATATATTGAATCCTGGGGTTCTAGTTTAATTGGAATGGCTCTTAAAGGCTAAAGTGTATATTTTTGATTTTGATGGGACTATAATCAATAATGAGGATGCTCATCTTCAAGCCTGGGTCGAGGCTCTCAAAATCTTCCATCGTGAGGCAAATCCTTCCTTAATACAGCAATATTTTGGTAGGAATGCTGTAGAGATAGCTTCACAATTTATACAAGATAAAAAACAAGCTGAAGAGTGTGCGAAAATTAAAGAACAGATTTATGATAAACTATGGCGTAGAATGTCGAGCCCCGTTCCTTGTGTAGAAGAATTAATCGCAAAACTTAAAAATTCTGGAAAAAGCATTGCTATTGCTTCTTCAAGTACTTACGAGATGATAGTTGAAGTCCTACAATATTTCGACCTACTTCATTTATTTGATGTCATCGTTGGAATAGACAATGTCCATAATCCTAAGCCTCATCCAGAACTCTTATTATCTATTCTAAATAAGCTAGACATACCACCATCTCAAGCAATATACATTGGAGACTCACCAATTGATGTGTTAACAGCTTGTAATGCCGGAGTTCACTCAATATATTTGAATATCTATGAAAGAGGAAGAATTCAAGAAAAGTTAAACTGTTCACCAGATTTAGCAATACGTTCTCTTTGCGAACTTTTAAATTTTTTGAAAGATATTTAAAATTCTTTTGAGATTTCTTATTCAAGTTTCTAGTAGAAGTTTATTCTAAAAATCGGTTTTACAAAATAAGACCCCCTCGACTCCTACTATAGTAAAAATATTTTAATGACCCCTAAATATTAACAACATGGAATGTTGAAAATAGCTTTATTTACTAATGCCTTCTCATTCTGTCTTCCTCCTTCTGAAGCTGAAAAATGGACGTGGTCTGAGAAAATGGCGGAGTATATTAGTAGCTTAGGTTTCAATAGTGTAGAAATATCTGTTAAAAGACATATGGATTTAGAAAAAGTATTTTCTGGTGATGCTGATAAAGTTCGGAACATTGCAAGAAGATATGACTTGGAAATAGTTGCGTTAGCTTCTCATTATAATCATTTAGATACTGACTTAGACAAACGTAAATTATATAATGAGAAATTTTTAAAAGCGATAGAAGCCGCAGCTCTTCTTGATGTTCCTGTTGTAGTAACTTTTTCTGGTTCTCCCTATCCTTTTAATTATTTTTATCCGTATCCAGAATCGAATATAGATAAGATAGAAGAAGCGTGGAATGAATTTAAAGAAGTGTGGAATCCATTAGTAGATTATGCACGGCAACATAGTGTTAAAATAGCGATTGAACCACACTTTGGACAACTTGTATTTAATACACAGACAATTAATCGAATGTTTAAAGAAGTGAGTGATAAGACACTAGGATTAAATTTTGATCCATCCCATATAGTATGGCAACTTATGGATCCTATTGAGATAATTGAAAGACTCGGTGATAGGATATATCATACGCATATAAAAGATGTAGAGTTTATCAACGAGAAGCTAAGAGAGAACGGTATATTAGCTATCGGTAAATGGGCTTCCAGTGAAAGATCGTGGCGATTTAGAATTCCAGGTAAAGGAGTAATAGAATGGCATAGGCTACTTAATAAACTTTTTTCAAAGGGATATAGAGGAGCATTATCGTTTGAGCATGAAGATCCATTAGCAAGCTTAGAAGAAGGTTCAAAAAATACGGTTACATTCATTAAAAAAGTCCTCCAAGAAATAGGTTTTAATCTTTAGTATTTTCAACTATGAGATAATGAGTCTTGAAAATTCTTCTTAAGAGACGGATATAGTTAAATCGCACTTTAAGCATCTCGTTAACATGAATGCTCAAATAAATGTTTTATTCGTAGGTGAAAGTTGGTCTTCTCTCCTACTAAACATTAAAGGTTTTGATACATTTCATTTAGGGAGAATTGAAGACCTAGGAAGATGGTTTAAGAATGAATTGTCTAAATTTCCAGATGTTAACATTGTGCATATGCCTAATTATGTTGCTTTCTCTGACTTTCCTAGTGATTTAGATAAATTGAAAAAATTTGATGTTGTAGTCTTAAGCGATGTTGGAAGCAATACACTCATACTTTATCCAGAATTTTTCAAAGTCCCCATGGGTCCAAATAGACTAAAGGTTCTCCATGATTATGTAAAGAAAGGTGGAGGTTTACTAATGTCTGGAGGATGGTATTCTTTTTCAGGATTTATGGGTATAGCTAGATATCATGAAACTCCTGTTGAAGAAGTACTACCAGTGGAGATTTCTTATTGGGATGATAGAATTGAAGTTCCAGAGGGAATTTCTCCAACAATTCTTAAACCTGAACATCCGATCTTTAGAGATATACCATTAGAATGGCCTCTTTTCTTGGGGTATAACAAAGTTAAGTTAAAACACGGAGCGGAACTACTAGCTAGAATAAGAGAAGATCCTTTTATTTCTGTATGGGAATTTGAAGATGGACGTAGTATGGCCTTTACTTCTGACTTAGCTCCTCACTGGGGGACGGCTTTTGTAGAATGGCAATACTATGGAAGATTCTGGTATCAGACATTGAGATGGTTAGCTAAAAAATAGCTTCTTGCTTAATATTTTAATCATTCTATTTCATTTTAAACGTTCCCATTATTTTAAAAGGATTTAATTTTAAATTCATGGAAAGCAAATCCTTTTGATGTGAGAGAGATAGTAATTGCTGTCGATCTGGGTGCAACAAATATTAGAGTTGGCGTTTTTGACGTTAAGAATAAATACTTTCTTGAGAAAACTCAAGAGTTAACAAAAGTTTCTGAAGGACCTCAAGCAATATCTCTACAGGTAGTAGAGAATGTGAAGAAAACTCTTAGTAAATGGCAATTGAATAACAAAATATTAGGAATAGGGGTAATAGCACCTGGGCCCGTAGACTTGAAAAGAGGTGGATTAATTCGTTCTACAAATATTCCTTACGAATTTGTTCCTGTTATGGAGCCGTTAGAAGAAGAATTTAAACTACCTATCGGCTTCATGCATGATGCTAAAGCTTCAGCATTAGCTGAATACATGTTTGGAGCAGGTAAGACTATGAATACTGAATACTTAGCTTTTATAACTATAAGTACGGGTATTGGAGGAGGAATAATTGATGGAGGAAAACTAATAATCGGTGCTGATGGAAATGCTGGAGAAGTTGGATGTACATTAGTTGATTATAGAGGAAGAATGAGATGTGGATGTGGAAGCTATGGACATTGGCAAGCATATGCGTCAGGTTCTTCAATACCAAGGTATGTTAAGTATCTCGTAGAAGATGGACGGATCAAATTAAGAAATGATAGTTTATTATTAAGAACGAGTAATAATTTAACAAAATTCTCAGCAAAAGTACTTTATGAGTGTGCTAAAAAGGGCGATCCAATAGCATTAGAAATAATCGATGAACTTGCAATAATTAATGCTGCAGGCATCGCAAATGTAATTAATGCTTTTAATCCAGAAGTACTAACTTTAGGTGGTCCAATTGTATTAAATAATGTTGAACTAACTATTGAGAAAATAATACCGAGGCTTCAAAACTACTTAAGAGTTAGAATGCCTAAATTAATCCCCACTCCTCTAGGTTTAGAGATAGGTTTGTATGGGGCTGTTGCAGTCCTTTTACAAAAAATGAAAGCCATTAGTTCTAGATAAGACTCTCTTAATAAGAGATGCCGAATAAAGGCTAGAGTTCTTTGAACACGTAAATTAATTCATATAGATGGAACATTCATCTTAAAACTTTAAGATAAACTTCATCAGAGTTTAAAACCTTACAAAATGAAATATCTAAAGAACTGATTTGAATTTATTTTTGAATAGTTTTCTCTAACTAAGAATAATATTCTTATTTAAAATTTCTTCCTAGAGAAAGATTTTCGAAATGTTGAGTAATTTCTTCATTATTTCGTTGCAATACTTCATGGACAATTGTTCAAGAAGTCTATTATGTTAATCTAGAAATATTGGGCTTAGAACTGTAAAGGGGTAGAATATGGGGTATAGAGATGAATTAATAATAAACACGATAAGATTTCTAAGCATTGATCAGATAGAATTAGCAAGGTCTGGACATCCAGGGATGCCTCTTGGTGCAGCCCACATAGGTTACTTGATATTTGATAGATTCTTGAAGTTTAATCCAAAGAACCCGATGTGGATTGACCGTGATAGGTTTATATTATCTGCTGGTCACGCAAGTGCACTACTCTACTCACTACTCTTCGTAAATGGTTATGATATAACTATTGAAGATCTGAAAAGATTTAGACAGTTAGATAGTATAACCCCAGGTCATC
>JANXDN010000029.1 GCA_025058005.1 Candidatus Aenigmatarchaeota archaeon | reverse complement strand
TCATCTACTTTCTACAACCCCTCTTTCCTCTAGACTTTTTATAATTCTACTTACCTTAGCCTTAGAAAATCCAGATAGAGTCACTATATTTCTTTGGTCAACTTCTTCTTCTGGTTGATTCTGCAATATTTCAACTATTGTTCTTTCAGCCTCGTTTAACACTGATAATACAACCTCTTGTTTTCTTTTTATTAATCTCAAATACAACACTGTCAATATTATTATTATGGATACAAAACCAACAATTATAGAAGTGTAATCCCTTGTGTTACCAGAACTAACCACCTTTTCAAAATACACTCTTATTGGCACAATATCATCCATTTCCTTATTTTTAAACTCCCATTTGATGAATATTTTTCTACCATCTGTTCCAACTTCAGTGTTAGGCGGAGAAACCGGTGTAAAAACTTTGTCAGTCAATGCAAACCCTAGAGGTAGTTCAAGTTTTACATTAACTCTTTTTGTATTATAAGATATTGGAATATCATAGCCAAAAAACATAATATTTTCTCTTTGCTTCACAACATCTTTTACATTAAAAGATATACTAAAACTATTTTGGTTAGAATCAATTTTGCATTGAATAACTCTTTGTACACCAGAAGATATTGAACAGCTTGCATTTTTAGAATTTAAATCATAAATTTCCCCCTCTAAAGGGAATTGAAATCTATTTATTTTCGACACCACGTAAAACATCTCTATTTTCGCATCATTTTCAGATAAATAGATGTTGGCATCCATCGAGTTTACTTCTTGAGCATGCACTATCTCTAAAAATAATAACAATATTAAACATTTCACCCAAATATTCATAAAAATAGTTTTATTTTAGATACATAAAATTTTATTCTACTATAATGTTTATTTTAAAGCCACAGCTAGGACATCTATCACCATCTAATCTGTTTTCTATAATTGCTCCGCCCAATCTTTCTATTAAAGGAAACCTACAATTATAGCAATAAGTCGTGCTATAACCAGCTACATAGGGGTCATGCACATAAACAAACCTTAACCCACTTTTTTCTGCCTCAAAAACAAACTTTTCAAATAACTCTGGCGGAGTTTCCGGTATCTTTTCAAACTTACCAAATGGTTCAAATTTCATTAAATGATAAGGCACACTAGAGTCTAGATTGTTTATTAACCAGTCTACTAAATAAACATGACTTGTTTCATCTTCACCTATTTCAGGTATTATGGTGTTAACTACTTCGACAAATACTCTGTGTTTTTTAAAATTTTTCAAAGTGTCAAATATAGGTTGAGTTTCATCCACATTTAAATACTTTTGATAAAACTTTTTGTCGGCTGAAGCCAAAATTTTAACTATCGCAGCATCCAAATATTTTCCAATCTTTTTTATCGTCTCAGAGCTAATAAACCCATTAGTGCTCAATATAGTTCTTATGTTATATCTCTTTGCAAGCCTTGCTATTTTAAAAACTGTTTCAAATGAGATTAACGGTTCCCCATCATTAAAAGCTATTATTTTGATTTTCTTTGAATTAACCTCTTTTATAATATCCTCAGATTTGATCTTGCTACCTTTAATTTTTTCGTCTAAGGCTATTTTCCATTCTATATTATTTCCTATTGTGGATAAAAGCAGAACATCATATCCAGGAAGAAAATGATACAAAGGTAATGTTTCAATAGAAACTTTTTGCACATTCTTTATTTTACCATAATTTTTCACTTTTAATACATTTTTTTCATTATATCTCATCTTACATCTGCCAAATTCACCAACGTCCATTAAACAGCTAAAAGAGCATATGTTGCATCTTATTTTTTTACCTTCTTTTGACCAAAACAAAGTTTCCTCCATAGAAATTCACCAGAAAATATTACACGTGCTATAATATATGTAGTCACAAATTATTAAACTTAGCCTCAGGCGGGACTCGAACCCGCGACCCATCGCTCTCCCTCCTTTACGAGGCGATTGCTCTACCAACTGAGCTACTGAGGCACTAAAATTCAAATAATTTTATCCAGTATAAATAAATTGAGTTTTTATTAAAAATGCTTCGGGAAATTTCATTTTATAATTATGGAATTTTTGATTTCTCCATTTATAACGCTTCTATTGTAAACTAACATTATCTCACCTCCTTTAGCTTCACCCCCAAGGTTTATTTGCATTCTAGGCAAGTCAAAGTTTTTTTCTATTCCGTCAAGCGATATCACTAGTTTATACCAGCCGTCATTTGCAACGAATCCTATTCTGTAGTCATTCGAATATAGCTTTTCCGGCAAAACAATTCTTTTTTCCAAGATTATTTTATTGTTTGAAATATTAGAACCTTTTTGATAAATTTGCGAAATTTCTGAAATTAGATGATATGCTAGTAGGTTTGCTGTTGCATCTCTGAAACTTTCTTCAAAGGTAGAAAGATAGCTGTATGAAATTAGTGCAATTGAAACCAAAAATATAAATGCCAACGCAGTTATAATCGAATAAGATAAAATTGTTGCTTTCATAATTTAAAATTAGATTTTACCTTTTATAATAGTCTATGAGCAAACTTTATTATTTGAAAAAGTTAGATATTTTTTCATGAGCAAAGCTCTTAGCCCTATAGTGGCTTCTGTCATACTAATAGCAACTACGATGGCTATTGCCGGTATATTGTCTTTTTGGGCTGGAACTTTTGTAGAAAAAAAAGTTACAGAAACAGAGAATGTAACCACAGATATAAGTTGCTTGAATGCAAGATTTTCTTTATTTACACAATGCAAATATAATTCGCAAACTAGGGAGATAAGCTTTATATTAGAAAATCAAGGCACTCAAGACATTAATTTAGACTCTTTATATGTGTTTTATCCTGACAACAATTTGAGACAATTTAAACTTTCTTTAAAATTGCCAGCCAACCAATTAATACCTTTTAAGCAAGGGGATATAGATCCAGGATTTCTCTCTTTTCAATTAAGAACAACTTGCCCCACTGTTTATAAAGATTTTAGCTGCTCGAGTGAGTGATTATGAAAGGAATTTCAACTTTTCTTAGCGTTATATTAATCATAGCTTCTACCTTGGCTGTTGCAGGGATATTTTCTGTTTGGTATAATACCTTTATAAAAGCAACTATGAAGTCCGTCGAGGAGCAAAGCGCTACTAAGATTGTGTGTAGTAATGCAGGTATTTCAGTAGAAAACGTCCAATACAATCAAACAAGCGGCAACATAAAAGGTTATGTGAGAAACACTGATATTGTTGCTTTAGGTGATGTAGACATAGAAATATTTTTGTTAAATGCTACAAGAATTTTGTTAGATGCAAACATGACTTTGCTTCCTGGTGAGCAGAAAAGTTTTATTTATAATTTGTCAACAAGAGAATACGAATTCATAAGAGTAAGGACAAACTGCTCTAATGTTCATAGCCAGGTAAGCTCAAACGAAGTAGCAATAATCACGTGAGTAAACCAAATATTATTATACCAAAAACCATCATGAATAAACTATGCTTTACCCCATTTATTAGTTCACCTTCACTCATCTTTCCTATGGTTAAACCAGCGAATAAACCTTGAATGATTATCAAGTTTCTGAAAATAGATTTGTATTCCATTTCAAGCTTTTTGTTTTCTATCTTTTCTGCTGCAACAAGTTGCCTAACAGAAATCTCTGTTAATGTTGGGACAAGATATTTTTGCAACCCTATCATTACTGCCAAAAACACAAAAAATATAATATAACCCGATACTATTTGAGAGTTTAAAAACAACTTTCTTTCTTCTCTCAACCTCTCTATTTCAACTGTTGTGTTACTTATAGTCTCGAAAACATCTGTTAAATCTCCTCCGTATTCATGACTTTCTATTATAGTTGCTGCGATTCTTGCTATCACCTTTGATTTCGTGGATTTTGCAAACCGAGAAAAAGCTTTCGTGAAAGGAATGCCCCATTCAAGTTGAGCATTTAATTTTCTCACATAATATGTCAAGTTGCCGTAATCGTTTTTTGAAACCAAATTAATATCTTGCGGCAAACTCATACCGGACCTTACAGCTTCTACTATATCGTTCATGAATTGTGGAAACTGATCTTCTAATGATTTTATTTTTACACTCTCAGCATACTTGAAAATTATTATTGGTGCAGCAGCAACTACTACAGCAACTATCAAAATTGTGGAAAAAATTTGAGTATATTCTCTAAAAACAAAATATGACATGATCACAAGCAATATAGAGATCGAAATGCTAGCTGCCGTCAATATTATTAGGATCCTATTCATATTTCCACCTGTGTAGTAGACAAAAATATCAAAAACATTATATTAAGTATAGGAATAAGCACATAGATGCTTAACTTCATTAGCTGTAATATTCCTATTCCACCCAAGTTTGGCTCTATCATATTCATAATTGAAAACAAGCTTATTAAAAAAAGTGGCGCTGCTATTAAAATACCTGTGTAAAATTCTGCTGAAGTAGAAAGTTGCTGAATATATCTTTCCCTTCTCATCCTCCAATGAAACAAGGTTTGCTCACTCATGTTTTTGAGATATGTCTTTACGCTTCCTCCGCTTTCTATAGTGCTTGCTAACCCTAACAATATTTGTTTAAATTTCTCAGATGGCGTTCTTTTGGCAACTTCTTTCATTGCTGAGACAGGATCTAAGCCAAAAACCTCTATGTTTACAACTATTTTTTCCATTTCTTCTGCCAACACATCATATTCTTTGAATTTTGATAGAAGTTTGAAAATAGCAGAAGGTGGAATGCCAGAAGAGGCAATCGCACCCATATGAGCAACTACAAACGGTAGATTAGTCTCTATTTTCGCTCTCCTTGAAGATGCAATATTTATCGGATAAAAATATCCGATGAGAAAGACGAAAAGGGCTGCTATTAATGGTAAAAAAATCAAATACACTAAAAAAGAATAAGGATTGATTTTAAACATGAAGTGAAAAACTATAACACCTATAAGGCAAATGATGTAAGCTATAAAGCTATTAAGGACTATTATACAATTGTAAACTCGCTTAGGCGTTTTTATACCAGCTTTCGGCAACTCTTTGTTTATTGGTTTGAAAATTTCTGATAAACTATCTACAATCCAGCTAGTTAAAGATAATGCCAATTTTCCATAAAATTTTGTCATTAAATTTTATTTCTTTTTTTGAAGTAAAATATTTTCTACGAATTTTACCAAACACATTTTTCTTATTCAGTAAGATTTTGCAAAATATGCTACATGTTTTGCTTCTTTTCCACAGTGAGTGCAAACACC
>JANXDN010000028.1 GCA_025058005.1 Candidatus Aenigmatarchaeota archaeon | reverse complement strand
GAGTAGATGTTATACTTGCAACTGTGGTTCCTCTTGGTGCCAATGGGAGATTGGGATTAAAAGATACCGGCGTGTTTGGATTATTATTTAAAACAACTCTAATATCACCACTTACTATGTTTTCGGTTCCTATATTTGTTATAATAAAAGTTATTGTAAATGGGTTGGTCCCAAAGCAGTTACCAGGTTCGACACTAACAACCTTTGCCGTACTCCTTTGCATAATATTATTTATATAAAAATATGCTGTTGCCGCCAAACCTATTGTTATTACTAACAAGAGCAAAGTTGCTATAACAGCAGATATACCCTTCATTTTTTCGCCTCACAGTTTCTTAATTTGTTGCGGCAAAGGTCTCATCGGCATCATAGGTTTCTGTATTTGTGGAGGTTGTGGAGGTATATGCTGTGCAGGCATGCCTACCCCAACAGGAGACCTCTTTAACCTCTTATTAACCTCATCTAGCAACTCTAACATTGCCTCATTTCTTTCAACAAACGATTTATTCAAATTAACCAGAGCATCCAACTTTTCAACAACAGGTTTCATTACTTCTGGGTTCAATCCAGGTTGCTCGGCCTCACCAGATGCTTTAATAAAAGCTATTAACTCCTTCATATCAGTTATTAACTCGTCAAGTCTACCTGGAAGTTTTGACAATTCAATTCTTAAAGCATCGTTTGATTTTGCCAATTCATCAACTATTTGTTGATTCATTCTGACAATTTCAATAATATCTTTGAAAATTGATTTTGGATCCTCGATTGAATAAGCTTCTAATCTTTCTATTCTCTTTTCCAATCGTCTCAAAGGACTAACAGGAACTATCTCAAATTCTTCCTCAACCATAAATTTCCCTTTAATATAAATTAACTTCCTTCCTTATATTATTTTTGTCATAATTAGAACATTCAAGATAATTTTGCTATCATTAGCAATTTGAATTCAACACAATAAATTAATTTTCACAAAAATAAAAAATAGAAAAAAACACTAATAATCCTCGTCGCCACTAGGCGGAGATGGTGGTGTACTGCTTTTCTCTATTTTTGAAGCTGCGATGACATCATCTATTCTCAATATCATTTCCGCCGCTTCAGCAGCTGACTTTAAAGCCTGTGTCTTTACTTTTAACGGCTCTATTACTCCTTCTTTTAGCATATCTATTACTCCGCCTTCATAAACATTTACTCCCATTTGTATATTGCCACGCTCGTGCTCTGCTCTTAAAGCTACTAGCGTATCTATTGGATCTAAACCAGCATTTTCAGCTAAACTCCTTGGAATTATTTCAACTGCATCAGCAAATGCATTAACAGCTAACTGCTCTCTACCTTTTAGTGTTTCTGCATACTTTCTTAAACCTCTTGCTATTTCTGCCTCCGGTGCGCCTCCTCCAGGAACAATTTTACCCACTTCTATCGCTGAAACAAGTGCACCAATAGCATCTTCTATTGCTCTATCAACTTCATCAACTACGTGCTCTGTTCCTCCTCTTACTAAGATGCTAACAGCTTTTGGATTTTTGCAGTCTCTAACAAAAACCATCTGCTCATCTCCTATCTTTACCTCTTCTACAAGTTTTGCATAACCTAAATCCTTTGACTCTAAATCGTCAAGATTTGTAACTATTCTTCCACCAGTAGCTTTAGCTAAAGCTTCCATGTCAGATTTTTTGACTCTTCTTGCTGCCAAAATGCCTTTCTTAGCCAAATAGTGTTGAGCTGCGTCATCTATTCCTTTTTGACAGAACAAAACATTTGCCCCTGTTTTAGCTATTTTTTCTACCATATCTTTTAACAACTTTTCTTCTTGCTCTAGGAATGCCTGCAGCTTTAAAGGATCTGTGATTTGAATTTGTGCATCGGTTTCTGTTTCTTTGACTTCTAAAGCTGCGTCTACTAAAGCTATTTTTGCTTCTTTTACCAACTTTGGCATTCCAGGATGAACAACTTCTTTATCAATTATCACACCTTTTATAAGCTCCGTGTCCTCTGAAGAACCGCCTTGTTTTTTCTCTCTTTTTATGCTTTCTCTATCAATTACTATTTTACCGTTTTTTTCCTCAGCAACCATTGTTACTGCTTCTACAATTAAATCACCTACTTTATCTAAATTACCATACCCAGATTTACCAGACATGCTAGTTCTTGCAATCTTTTTCAACATTTCTTTATCCTTTATCGAGATAGGTTTTGCCATACCTTCAAGAATTTCTATAGCTTTCTTCAATGCAAGATTATAACCTCTTATTATCACTGTTGGATGAATGTTTTGCTCTAGCAACTCGCCAGCTTTAC
This sequence comes from Candidatus Aenigmatarchaeota archaeon, assembly GCA_025058005.1. Lineage (GTDB taxonomy): Archaea > Aenigmatarchaeota > Aenigmatarchaeia > CG10238-14 > CG10238-14 > JAHLMN01. The sequence goes on along the minus strand of JANXDN010000028.1, from coordinate 3,172 downwards.
TAAGCAACTCGCCAGCAATAACAGCAGCTGTTGTGGTGCCATCACCAACTTCTTCATTTTGTGTTTTTGCAACTTCTACGAGCATTTTTGCAGCAGGATGCTCTATTTCCATCTCTTCAAGTATAGTGACGCCATCGTTTGTAATCACTATATCTCCTATGCTATCAACAAGCATTTTATCCATTCCTTTAGGACCAAGCGTCGTCCTTACAGCATCAGCTACTGCCTTTGCAGCAGCTATATTATTTTCTTGCGCAGATTTTCCTCTGGTTCTTAAAGTACCTTCGGGTAAAATAAGTACAGGTTGTCCGCCCAATTGAGCCAAAGTCGCATTTGCCATTTCAACACCCCCTCAATAATTTAATTGATCAAGGAAATTATTATCAAAACCATATGAATGTTTGGTTGAGCAAAGATAAATAATTAATATTGTTTGCTTTCAAAAATTATAATTAAATCTTTTGATTTTAAATTTTTTATTGGGCCGGTAGCTCAGCCTGGTTAGTGCTTTGGCAACCAAAGCAACGGTCTTATAAGGCCACTGAGCGTAAAAACCGTGGGTCGCGTGTTCAAATCGCGCCCGGCCCATTTTTGATGATTTTTATGATTAAGGAGCAAAAAGTTGGTGTCTTGGCAATAGTTAAAAAAGGAAATAAATTTTTACTTGTCAAAAGAAGTTGCAAGAATAGGTTTGAGCCATCTAAATGGGGCTTTGTAGGCGAAGCTGTGGAATATAAAGAAGATTTGCTTGAGGCCTTGAAAAGAGGTTTAAAGGAAGAGGTTAACTTGGAGTTAGTAAAAGCCAAGCTGTTTAATGCATATTCTTTTTATTTTACCTCACAATATAATGATAAAGAAAGACATGCTATAGTATTAGCATATATATGCACTACAAAAGGTCAAATAAAATTAAATCATGAACTTGAAGATTTTGTTTGGGTTGAATTAAATAAAGCAAAAAAACTTGATTTAATAAGCACAAATAGAGTTATAATAAAAGATTTGAACAAGTGGTTAAAATGGCGAAAAAGAAAAGCAAAGTGAAAATCACTTATATTATCTTGACTGCAAATGTATTATTGTTTTTCTTTACCATTATTCCTTATGTATTCTATACCTTAGCCTTAACACCAACTCAAGCTATTTATGAAAAAAAATATTGGCAATTTTTCACTTTTATGTATGTTCATGGAGGTTTTGAGCATTTATTTTTAAACATGTTTTCATTACTTGTTTTCGGGCCAAGAATAGAGGCTGAAATGGGTAAATGGAAGTTTTTCGTCTTTTATACTATTTCTGGGATATTTTCTGGGATATTTCACATATTAATCACAGGTATAAATGCTGTGCCTTTAATAGGAGCTTCTGGGGCTATATTTGCAGTTTTGACTGCATTTGGAATTATGTTCCCAAAAGATATTGTTTACGTTAATCTTCTGCTACCTTTACCAGCATACATATTCGTTATTCTTATGGCAGTGCTTCAATTTATCTATGGAATTTCTAATGCGCAACCAGGTGTCTCTAATTATGGTCATTTGGGTGGGATGATAGCTGGATTTGTTATGATAAAGTTTTTTGGTTTTGGTAAGAAAAAGGTAAAGTATTTTTGGGAAGATTAAAAGCATTGCATTTTTTATTTTTGAAAAGATAATTCTAATTTAATGAAAGAAATACCACTAAAACAAATAATGGAAAAGAGAAAAAAGGCATTAGAAGAGTTGGAAAAATTAGGTATTCATCCTTTCAAAAACACAAGATATGAAAGAACTCATACCATTTCGCAACTTCATATGAGATTTAGTAAAATAGATGTAGGTGAAAAGTTAGAATATGAAAATGTTAGAATTGCTGGAAGAATAAGAAGTATAAGAAGTCACGGCAAATCAACTTTTATGGATTTAGAAGACTTTACTGGTAGAATACAGTTGTTTTTTTCCTTTGAAACCTTGAGTGAAAAGTTCTACAAGATAATAAAATATCTTGATGTCGGCGACTTTATAGGTGTGGAAGGTTTTATATTTAAAACCCAAAAAGGGGAGTTAAGTGTTTGGGTCAAAAAATTTGAAGTATTGGCTAAATCTTTGAGGCCTCTACCGTCAGAATGGTTCGGCTTAAAAGACGTTGAGGCGAGATATAGGCAAAGATATGTTGACCTTTTGATGAATCCAAAGGTGAAAGAAATATTTCTCACAAGAACCAGAGTAATAGAATTGCTTAGAGAAAAATTAAAATCCTTAGGGTTTATAGAAGTCGAAACGCCTGTTTTGCAGCCAATAGCTGGTGGAGCAAATGCAAGACCTTTTATTACTTATCACAATGCATTGGGTGTAAACTTGTATTTAAGAATAGCTACGGAGCTTTATTTGAAAAGACTAATTGTGGGTGGTTTTGAAAAAGTTTTTGAAATTGGCCCAGATTTTAGAAACGAAGGCATAGATACAAAACATAACCCAGAGTTTACAATGATGGAGTTCTATTGGGCATATGCTGATTATAATGACAATATGAAATTAACTGAAGAGTTGTATTCTTCTATAGTAAAAGAAATCAAAGGCGGTTATAAAATTCGCTACCAAGGTAAAGAAATAGATTTCACACCGCCCTGGAAAAGGATAACTATGGAAGATGCTATAAGAGAGTTTGGCGGTGTGGATGTTGCTGGTAAAAGCGAGGAACAATTGAGAAAATTGGTAAAAGCGAAAAAAATAGAAATAGGTGAAGATGCTACAAGGGGAGAAATAATAGGAATATTGTTTGAAGAATTAGCAGAGTCTAAAATTATAAATCCTACTTTTGTTATTGATCATCCGGTTGAGCTTTGTCCTTTGGCAAAAACTAAAAAAAATAATCCAAAGATTATAGAGAGGTTTGAAGTTATTGTTGCAGGTAAAGAGCTGATAAATGCATACTCTGAAATAAATGACCCTATTGAGCAGAAGAAAAGATTTGAGGAGCAAGCCGAAAAAAGGGCTAAAGGAGATGAAGAAGCACATCCATTTGATAAGGATTTCGTGAGGGCCTTAGAATATGGTATGCCACCAACTACAGGACACGGAATTGGGATAGATAGATTTGTTATGCTTTTGACTGACTGCTCTTCAATAAGAGAAGTTATACTATTTCCTACTTTAAGACCTGAGCAAGAAATAGTGTTATTTGGAGATAAAAT
>JANXDN010000027.1 GCA_025058005.1 Candidatus Aenigmatarchaeota archaeon | reverse complement strand
ATGATGTATGTGGTGTACTATGAGCAAATATGAGTATTTTAAAGATTGGAGAGATTTGGTGAGAGAGATAGAAAGAGTAGAGAAAGTAATTAAGGTTGAAGGACACTTTGATGAGTTGCGAGTGAAAGCTGTAGACCTTAGAGGGGATGTAGCGATAGTTAATGACTATTGGATTGAATACAAGTGGAGGAGAAAGAGATGGAAGGTAAAAGAGATTAATAGTATTTTATTAAACAGAGAAGAGATTGAGAAGCTCTTCGAGATGGTGAAAAAAGGCAAAAAATGAAGAGGTGATAAGATGAAATTGAGTTTAATGGGAGCATTCATACTTGGATTAATCGCTTTAGCTGCTTCATACGCGCCTATTCAAAAAATTGTATCTGAGACGTATGATATTAAAAGTCCAACTTGTTTTTGTATAGCTAATATAATTGCCTTTTATCTTATTGTTTTTTATATAGCATTAGTTTTATTTCTTGTAGTTTATTTAGGTGAAATAAAAGGTTGGTGTGTTGAATGAGTTTTGTACCACACTGGTTTACTCTTAGTAATTTTATGTTGGTTGATTTTGTGTTTGTTTTGTGTTTGGGGTTGGAAAACATGAAAGAAAAAACAAAAATTGTTTTGCTTTTTCTTCCTTTAATTCCTCTTTTTCTCACTTTTTTGATTCACTTCTTTTATCCAAAATTAAAATGGATTTTGCTTTGTACTTATGTTTGTTGTTTTACCCCAGTCATACTTACGCTTTTGATTACTATAATTGTTATCTTGGTGCCTAAAATAGGTTTTTAAAGCAATTAAGAAAATTTAAAAAAATACAATAAGGTTTAAATACTTCTAAGAGCATATAATATATAGGGATGATCTGTGGGCTACCAGATAGTTTGTTTGAAATGCAAATCATCTTATGAACTAGGCGACGAGCTTATTATTAATGTTTCTAAACTTTTGGAAGAATCAAGATGGGGTAGAATCACAATAAAAACAAGCAGTGGTAAAGAAACCGGTTGGTTGTGTGAAAATTGCTTAAAAGAATTGGGGTTGTTTTAGATGGTGCAAATTAGATTTACAATATTGGATGATCTGATAAAAGAGTTGAAAGCAAACAATGAAACAACATTAAGGGTAGAAATGATAAAAAGGGTTGATATGGGAGTTATAAACCATTATTTCATAGTTGTTTCAGGCTTGGTAAAGAAAAACACGATATTGAAATATGAAACACATATAGGATCTTGTGTTAAGAATGAAGAATTAGAGTTTGAAAAATCCTTGGTTGAAAAGTTTGAAAACTTTAAAAAAGAGATTGAGAAGGAAGGTATAACAGTTAAAGCCGGAATATATGAAACCTAGCTTTCTTTAAACTTCTCTGCAATTTTATTAGCCAACTCTTGTTCTTGCATTTCTTTTAGTTTTGCATATTCCATTGTCATTTCTATTCTCGAGTGTGCCATTAGCTTTTGTAGTTTAAGCATATCTTCAGTTGTTGTCCCTAGCTTCATGCATATTATTCCAAAACTATGCCTAAAAGCATGGAGGATCCTTTTCTTTTTTATTCCTAGCTCGTTCAATACTTTTCTTAAAAGCTTGTCATAATAAGCCCTACTTTTCTTGAAAAGCTTTTCTCTATTATCCTTTATACCAACAAGATTTATGTATTCTTTTATTAGCCTTATAACTTCATCACTTACTTTTATGTTTTCTCTCACCCTTTCTTTATTTTTTCTAAACTTTTTCTCTATCTGAAAATTTATGAAACTACCTTCAAAATTTATATCTCCCAAAAGCAATCCGTTCATCCCAAATCTCTGCCCTAGTATTTCATTCAATCTCCTACCAGTTAAAAACAAGATCTTGTAAAAGTAATAATCGATTGGATAATGTGTTTTTAGATACTGAAATATCCTAGCCAATTCTTCTTCAGTGTAGTAGTATTCTCTAGTAAGTCTGAAGCTCATAATCTTATTTTGTAAATACTTTTAAATAAATTTAACTAAACTTACCTAAATTTTAAGGTAGCACAAATCACTATTTGTGATATAGAAAAAAATGCGCCAGAAGCCTAATTACTAATTTTATCACTAGTTTTTATCAGTAATTTTATCATGTTGGCGCATTTTCTTCTTCTCTTTTGCTTATTTCTCTCACAATCTGTGTAATCAAAACAGGATCTATATCACCCACTCTATCAGCAATCCATTTATAGGTTTTGCCTTCCTTTACATGAAGCCAATAACAGAGATTGGCAAACCTATCCTTCCATTTTTTTTCAAACCTTGTCATGGTTATTTCTTCATCATATATCCCACTTTTACTTCTCAATTCTTCAAATCTTTTTTCTTCTTCTTCTGTCAGTGGTTGGAATGAAAAAACATCTAAAAAGTTTGGGCTTTTTGATAAGATCCTTACCCTTTCTTTTATATCAAGTGTTAAGTAACTGCCTTTATATCTCTTGTAATATGCGTCCAAAACTTTTTGGTTGTCATCCATTCTCCAAGGATCTTTTACAAAAGGCGACCAATCCTTACCAAACACGACAGCAATACCACGTTGGACTATATGGATCCATAGCTTAATTCTATGATTTCTGAAGAATTCATTGAAATCTTTAAATCGGGGCATTAAAAGTAGTGAAATTTTGTTTTCTCTTCTACACAGTGCATAAATGACATTTAATAAATGCTGTATATCAGAATACCATTGCATTTTGTATAAAATTTTTATTGCTTCATCCACATCCACGACACTATATTTTGGCAATTCTAGGATTAGCTTTTTAACCTTTTCTTTATCCGGATTAAAAACTATGTTTCTTTCCATGTCAAAATTTTCATCTGCTTCCTTTCCGATCTGTATTCCAAGAGTTGTTTTGCCTTCCCCTTCTTCCCCTGTTATCCCTATTACCATGTCATATTTTTTTCTTACCCTTTTCCTTATTCTTTTCACAAAAATGTGGAAATTTTCTTCAAGCCTGTTCATTGTGGTTTGTTGTTGTACATCTTCATTTTTGAATTCTTCTTGTATTTCTTTTTCAGTTTCTTGTATTTCTCCCAAACCTTCTTCAGTCTTAATTTCTTCACTCATAGCCCTAACACCTTGTCAAGCTTTTCATCCAAACCGAGCTTTTCTTTTACTGGTATCCCTAACCCGAGTCTCTGCTTCAAATCTAATAGATCTCTTTTAAGTTCAAAAATTTTCTCGATCTTATCCTTTAAATTTTCTACATTGATATTGCCAATCAATTGTAAATTTTTGTATGTTTTTACAATTGTTTTTGCTTCTTTAAGCTTTTCTTCTATTTTCTTTCTTTCACTTTCAAATATCAAACTTCTTATCCAATCATACAATTCTTCAATCACATTTACCAAACTTTCCAAATACTCGAGATGACCATCACGCACAAGCTTACTGTAGTCTGCTATTCTATCACAGATCAATGCTATCCTTTTAAATTCATAAGCCCAAGGAGAAAACTCTGCTTCTTTCTCTCCATCTACTACCTTCATATTTTATAAATTGTTAAAAGTATTTAAATAAATTTAACCATAATTTAATTATGGCAGTTGAGAGCATAGAAGAGTCACCAACAACAACAATGGCAATTTCTCAAGAAACCAGCAAATGGGAGCTTGACATTAAAGAAGTTATAAGTGAGGTTGAAAGGGTTTTTGGTGGTTATGAATATTGGATCGATGAAAAAGGCAATATAAAAGTTACAAAACATGAAGATTTAGCAGTTGTGAATGAAAAAGGACTTAATTATCTAAAAAGCAAAATAATTCTAATAATCCATCAAGGGACTGCTTTATCCGAGCTATCAGAAGATATGATAAAAAAATTTGTTTTGTTTAAAACCGATGCCGTGAGAATGGAAATGAGAGCAAAAAGAAAAGAGTTTGGGATAAAGAAACATTTTTTTGAGAGCATGATTTTAGATCTAAGCTTTTTGCTTTATTCGTGGCTAATGAGAGCACATAAAGGTGGAGAAAGGATTTACAGAAGGGGGATAGAAAGAAGGGTCATAGAGTATGGGGAGAGAAGAAAAGGACTGATGGAAACATTTTCAGGAATTTTCAGAAGGTCGTAACATGGCAGAATTTACAATATTCCCACAAATAAATGTTGAATTGTTGGTTTTCTTTACTCTTATTTTTGTTGTTGTTGGTGTTGGAATCTTGTTGTTTTTACTTAGAAAAAAATCATTTGGAATAAAGTCCTATCCCATTTTTGTCGAAATCGTGGAAGAAAGAGCCGGAAATAAAATTTTAAGTTTTGATAGGTCTAGGAGAATTTAAGAAAATGATGAAGGTATAGTGATTGAGTTAAAGAATAGAAAGAAAAAAATTCCACCAATTCCTTTAAAGTATTTATTAATTGACAAAAATGGAAGAAGCCATTTAAAGCTTTATACACCGGATAATGAGAGATTCTTCCCAATAAAAGTCAAAACTGAAGAAGAAGACGAGCCGGAATTTTTGGAAGAAAAGAGTTGGGATATTGTTGATTACAGAACTGGACTTAAATTAAGAGAATTATACAAAACACAAGGGTTTTTAGAAAAATACGGATACATTTTGTTTTTCATCATGTTTAGTTTTCTTACCTTGATCGGAATGTATTTTGTATTCACAAAATTGGGGGATGTTGTAACTGCAACAGATAACCTAGTGGCTACTTCACAAGAAAGTGTGAAAATGCTTGAAAAGTTGATAACAAGTTTGGGAGAAAAGGGGGTTTTGAATGTCACAGTCCAACCACCACCACCACCATATTGAGTTTGCAGTTTTGGATCCTTTCAATGTGAGTTTTTACGATAGAAAGAGCGACAAGATATTCATAGATGAAAAGTTTAAAAAAAGTGAAAAGTTGGATAAGATAATAAAACATGAAATATCACATCAGAAAAATCCCTTTTCTTTTGAAACTCTTAATTTTTCACTTCTACCTGAAATAGTTAAATTCAAGCCGTTACACTTATTGCAAATATTATTCCCTTTTGTGTTGGCTAAAACAAAAGATAACAAAATAATGTTTGGTGTGGATCCTTTAGGAATAATAGGTCTTATCGTCCTTATTGTAACTCTTTCAGTCTTAATAACTTATAGGGCAGAGTTTTGTTATTCTCGTGGGTTTGTTTTAGAATGCTACAGATGCACTGTTTGGGGATGTGAAAACATTTCTTCAAATGTTACAAAACTTTTTATTAACATTTCTTTTAACTAAAATTATGAATCTGTTTGGTCTTGTCAAATCCGGTTTAGAAACCATTAAAAAGAAGGTAGAAGAAACAGGTAAAGCAATTCAAAAGGGGATCGGTGCAATAGAAACATGGATTGGTGTGGATATTCCTTTTGTTGGCAAAACTGCAAAAGAGATTAAACAATCGAGATCACAACCAACCACAACTGCTTATCAAACACCTTCACAAACCACACGACCTACACAACAACAACCACAACAACAAACAACAAAACCACAGACCACTTATCAATCATACCAACCACCATCTTATCAATCAATACCAACTTATCAATCTCAATCATCCCAACAGCAATCATCTGTGACAACATTTTCTACCGGAACTTCTGTAAATGAAATAACACTCGGGCTTTTAAATGAAGAATTGAAAAAACAAGGTAGTTATATCAAGAATGTAGAGTTAAAGCCTGACGGGACTTTTGAA